>DATABP010000036.1:0-9727 GCA_036259515.1 Thermoanaerobaculia bacterium
GAGCGTCTCCCAGGCCAGCGCGCCCCACGCCCACACGTCGGCCGGCGGGCCCACCGGCTCGCCCCGCACCTGCTCGGGCGCCATGTAGCCGGGCGTGCCGGCGGTGGCGCTCTCCACGGTCAGCGGCGCCTGGTCGGCGAGGACGGCGATGCCGAAGTCGAGCAGCTTGACCGTGCCCGCGCCGCCGTCGCCCGTGCCCAGCGCCACGTTCGCCGGCTTGACGTCGCGGTGGACGATGCCGCGCCGGTGGGCGGCGGCCAGGGCGCGGGCGACGGCGAAGAGCACCGGCAGCGCGTCGCCCACCGCCAGCGGCCCGCGCGCCAGTCGCGCGGCGAGCGTCTCGCCGGGGACGTAGGCCATCGCCAGCCAGGTGCGGCCTTCGCTCTCGCCGACGTCGTAGAGGGTGCAGATGTTGGCGTGGTCGAGGGCGGAGGCGGCGCGGGCCTCGCGTTCGAAGCGGCGGCGGGCGCGCGGGTTGGCGGTGAGCGCCGGGGCGAGGAGCTTGAGCGCCACCGGCCGCCCCAGCCGCACGTCGCGCGCCCGGTAGACCACCGACATGCCGCCCGTGCCGAGCAGCGACTCGACCTCGTAGGGGCCGATCCGCTCGCCCGGACGGGCGGCGACGGCGGGGTCGCCGCTGGCCGTCGACGGTCCGCCCGGCTCGGTCTCGCAGGCGAGGAGGTCGGCGACCTCGGCGGCGAGGGCGGGATCGGACGCCGCCAGCTCGGCGAGCCGACGGCGCCTCGCCTCGTGCGGCAGCTCGCGGACCTCGAGGTAGAGCGTCTTGATCTCCGCGTAGCGCCCGGCGGCGGAATCGCTCACCCGGTCGGCTCCCGGAGTGGGGGACCGGCAGGCGGGAGCTCGTCGGAGGGCTCCTCGTCCCGGGAGGGCGCCTGCTCGCCGGCGTCCCCGGCCGGCGCGGCCGCCCGGCGCGCCAGCTCGCGACGCAGCCAGCTCCGCGCCATCCGCCAGTCGCGCGCCACCGTCGCCGGGGAGACGGCGAGCACCTCGGCCGCCTCCTCCGCCGAACAGCCGGCGAAGGCGCGCAGCTCGACCACCCGCGCCGCCCGCGGGTCGAGCTCGGCGAGGCGGCCCAGGGCCGCCTCGAGGTCGAGGACGTCGACCTCCGGCGACTCGCCGGCGGCGGCGAGGCCGGAGAGCGTCACCCGCGCCCGCGGGTCGGGGCGCTTGGCGGCGGCGCGGCGGCGGGCGTGGTCGACCAGGATGCGCCGCATCGCCTGCGCCGCCACGCCGAGGAAGTGCGCCCGGTTCTGCCACGGCGCGCGCTGGCCGGCGAGGCGCAGGAACGCCTCGTGGACCAGCGCCGTCGGCTGCAGCGTGTGGTCGCGCCGCTCGCGGCCGAGCGCCGCGGCGGCCACCCGCCGCAGCTCGCCGTAGACCTCCGGGGTGAGGCCCGGGAAGTCGTCCGCGGCGGCGGCGCCGGGATCGGCGGCGGGTGGGCGAGGGGTGTCGTCGGAGTGCGGCGGCGGCACCGTCGGAAGCCTTTCGTGTCGGAGCGAAGGCGATCTTAACCCCGTCGGCACCGGCGGGTGACAGGGCGCGGCGGCGTCCTGCGCGTCTCGGAAGGGGTGGCGCGGCTGGCCCGGCCGCCCCACGCGATCCCACTTCCCCCAAGGAGGAGACCCGATGCATCCGAAGCACCTCGTTCGCGCGCTCGCCTGCGCCGCCGCGCTCGCCGCCGGCGCGGCGTCCGCCCAGTCGATCCTCGTCGCCGGCCTGGCGACGCCGTTCAAGCTCGCCCGCACCCCGGGCGGCAACTTCCTGGTCGCCGAGAGCGGCACCGGCGCCGACGACGGCCGGCTGAGCCTGGTCTCGCGCTGGGGCGAGCGCTACACGCTGCTCTCCGGCCTGCCCTCCGGCGCCACGCCCGAGGGGGGCGCGCTCGGCCCCACCGGCGTCGCCGACGCCCACCGCACCGTCTACCTGGCGATCGGCGAGGGCGACGTGCTCGGCGCCGGCGTGCCGCCGATCCAGGTGCCCAACCCGGAGGGGCTCTCGTCGCCGATCTTCAGCTCGCTCCTCGCCGCCCGCTTCGAGCCGGTGCCGGACGGCATCCGCGTCGGCTTCGAGCTGACCGCCGCCGACCACCAGGCGCTGGCCGACGGACGGCCGGTGGTCAAGACCAACGACGCCGGCGAGCGGGTGGAGATCGAGCTCCTCGCCGACTTCCGCGACCTGGCGCCGGACCCGGTGCTCTCGGTGCGCCAGTCGAACCCCTTCGCCGCCGCCGTCGCCGGCAGCCTGACCGCGGCGGACCTCGACGAGCTGGGGGTCGAGGCGCCGGTCGCGGCCGCCAACGCGCTGGCCCGCCTGGAGCCCGACACCCCGCTCGGCCGCCGTCTCGTCGAGCGCACGCGCGTCTACGTGGCCGACGCCGGGATGAACACCGTCGTCGAGGTCGAGGCCGCCACCGGCCGCTGGCGGGTGCTCGCCCGCGTGCCGCCGCAGCCCAACCCGCTCTTCCCCGCCTTCGGCCCGCCGGTGATGGACCCGGTGCCCACCGGCCTCCACCTGGCGCCCTCGGGCGAGCTGCTCGTCACCCTCCTCCCCGGCTTCCCCTTCCCGCCGGGCGCCGCCCGCGTCCTCGCCGTCGACCGCGCCACCGGCGCGCTGTCCCCCCGCTTCGACGGCCTCTCCGCCGCCACCGACGTCCTCACCGCCGCCGGCGCCACCTACGTCGTCGAGCTGTCCACCGACTTCCTCGCCGGCACCGCCGGCCGCGTCGTCCGCCTCACCCCCGGCACCGCCCCCGAACCCGTCGCCATCGACCTGATCGGCCCCGCCGGCCTGGCCCACGACCCCACCCGGAACGAGCTCCTCGTCACCGAGGCCTTCACCGGCCGCATCCTCCGCACTCCCCTCACGCCTTGATCTTCAGGAGGCCCGGGCCCGCCCCGGCCCGGGTCTCCCCCGATTTGGGGTCTGGGGTTTCTCTTTCTCTCCTCAACCCGGCGTTGCGGTCCGCGATGGAGCGGGGGCGGGGCGGCCCGCGGGCATCACGCGACGCAAACCCCCATCAACACTCATGCTAGACTTTCGTCGATATCCTGATCGACGTCTCCACCGGAGGTCTCGCCATGCCCCGTCCGCTCGTCCGCCCCCTCGTCCTGGCCGCCGCCGCAACCGTCCTCGGCGCGGCCGCCCCCGCCGCCGCCGACTGGATCGTGGTGCTCGACAACGGCAGCGAGCTGGTCAGCCGCTACCAGCCCGAGGAGGCGAGCTGGGATTCGAGCGTCGTCCTGGTGATGACCGCCGAGGGCAACATGATCGGTCTGTCGCGCGACGAGATCGCCAGCGTCACCTCCGACATCGAGAGCCGCGGCTTCGGCACCGTGATCGACGACAAGACGATCGCCCTCGGCTGGGCGCCGAACGACCAGCCGGTGCCCGAGGAGGGCGGCGAGGCCGCCTCGCCGGAGCTGGCGCTGCTCCAGCAGATGCTCGCGCTCCAGGCGGCGCAGGCGGTGGCCGCGCAGACCCCGGGCGTCAGCGTGCAGCAGTTCGTCGATCCGTCGGCGGCCGGCGGCGGCATCCCCTCCTTCGGCATCCCCGGCGGCGGCGGCGTCGCCCCCGGCGACTTCGGCGGCTTCCAGACCGGCCCGCTCGGCCCCCCGGGCATCGTCACCGCCCCGCCGTCGACCGCGCTGCCCATCCCCACGGCCGGCAGCCTCCCCTTCCAGGGCAGCTCGCTGCCCGTCCAAGGGACCTCGCTCCCGGTCCAGTCGGCCCCGGTCGGCGGCATCCCCGCCGGCGGCACCCCGGCGGGCGGCGTCCCCGGCTCCGGCGTGTCGCCTTAGCCCGCGACGACCCCGCATAGAAAAAGCGGCCCGACGTCTCCGACCGGGCTGTTGTTTCTTTTTCTCCCTCTCCCCCGCCGAGCCGGCCACCCCCGGCACTCCCGCAGCGGCGGCGGGGCGGTTCGCCGGGGCCGGGGCCCTGGAGGGCCGCGCTCACCTTCCCTTCCGCCTGCACTCCGGCCCCGCGCGGCCCGATGAGCGGCGCGCTTCCGTCCCCCTTCCCACGAGTAGCGCCGCGCGGCCCCGGCCCCGTCGAACCGCCCCGCCGCCGCGGGCCGTGCCACCGCCACGCCGTCGCCCTACCGCGGCCGGCTCACGCGTACCGCATCCATCTCCAGAGCTCCTTGAGCGTCGGCTTCTTGCCGTACATCAGGATGCCCACCCGGTACACCCGCGCCGCCAGCCACACCATCAGCACCACGAAGCCGGCGGTGAGCAGGGCGGCGGCGGCGAGCTGCCACCAGGGCGGCATCTCGACGGCGATGCGGAGCGGCATCAGGATCGGCGTCAGGAGCGGGATGAGCGACACGATCACCGCCAGCGGCGAGTCCGAGTCGTTGATCACCGGGAACATGAAGAAGACCGGCAGGATGATCGAGAAGGTGGGCAGGAACACCATGTTCTGGGCGTCCTGCAGGTTCTCGAAGGCGGCGCCGACGGCGGCGTACATCGTCGAGTAGACGAAGAAGCCGAGGACGAAGAAGAGCAGGATCCAGAGGACGTGCCCGACGCCGATCTCGGGCAGCCGGGCGTCCTCCGGCAGGAATGCCATCGACTGCAGCACGAAGGGCGCGGTCAGCGCGGCGACGGTCACCATCCACACCCCGAACTGAGTGAGCGCCGCGGCGCCGATGCCCAGGAGCTTGCCCATCATCAGGTCGAACGGGCGCGCCGCGGAGGCGATCACCTCGACCACCCGCGAGGTCTTCTCCTCGAGCACCCCCTGGAGCACCTGCTGCCCCCAGATGAGGAGCACCATGTAGAGGAGGAAGAAGAGGCCGTAGGCGAGCGCGAAGCCGGCCTCGCCGGCCTCGGCGCGGCTGCCGGTCTCGGTCACCCGCACGGTGGCGAGCTCGACGTCCTCGATCAGCGCCGCCACCTCGTCCGGGTCGTAGCCGGCGTCGGCCAGCCGCATCTCGCGCGCGGCGGACGAGACCGCCCGCTCGATCATCCGCTGGGTCAGCGTGTTCGAGACGTTGCGCCCGCGGTAGACGGCGCGGCCGTCCTCCAGCTCCTCCGGGGCGAGGAGCACCCAGGCGTCGATCTCCTCGTCGAGGAGCCGGCGGTCGAGCGCCGCGGTCTGCGCCTCGCGGTCCGGCTCGCCGGGGACGACGGTGATCCGCAGGTCCGCCATCGGGCTGTCCTCGCCGCGCCCGGCGACGTCGGCGGCCATCGCCTCGCCCAGGCCGCGGCCGGTGGCGTCGACCACCACCAGGTCGAGCTCGGCGCGGGTCGTGGTCATCACCAGCGCCGGGATGACGAACATCGCGCCGAGGAAGAGCGGCAGGGCGAGGAGCGCGATCCAGAAGCCCTTGGTCTTCACCCGCACCAGGTACTCGCGCTTGGCGAGGACGAGCATCTTGTCAAGCCGCATCGCGCACCGCCTTCACGAAGATCTCTTCCAGCGCCGGCTCCTCGCTGGTGAAGTCGTGGACCTCGAGGAAGCCGACCAGCTCGCGGAGGACGGCGGCCGGCGCCGCGCCGGGTCGGAGGAACAGCCGGGCGCGTCCCGACGCCTGCCGGTCGACCACCACCTGCTCGACGCCGGCGACCGCCTCGGCGCGGGCGAGGTCGCCACCGGCGACCAGCCGGTAGGCCGAGCCGCCCTCGCGGCGCTTGATCTCGGCGAGCTCTCCCTCGAGCACCAGCCGCCCGCGAGACACCAGCGCGATGTGGTCGCACAGCTTCTCGGCCTGCTCCATGACGTGGGTCGAGAAGAGGATCGTCCGACCCTCCTGCTTGTACTCGGCGAGGAGATCCTTGAACAGCATCTGGTTGATCGGGTCGAGGCCGGAGAACGGCTCGTCGAGGATCACCACCTCCGGCTCGTGGAGCAGCGTGCCGGCGATCTGCACCTTCTGCTGCATGCCCTTCGACAGCTCCTCGACCTTGCGCGGCGCGCGGTCGGCGAGCCCCAGCCGCTCCAGCCAGCGCGCCCCCCGCTCGACCGCGTCCTTGCGCTTCAAGCCGTGGAGCTCGCCCAGGAAGGCGAGGTGGTCGGCGACCGTCATCCGGCGGTAGAGGCCGCGCTCCTCGGGGAGGTAGCCGATCCGCTCGAGGTCCTCGCGGCGGCGCGGCCGGCCGTCGAGCAGCACCCGCCCGCGGTCCGGCGCGATGATGTCCATGATCATGCGGATGGTGGTCGTCTTGCCGGCGCCGTTGGGGCCGAGCAGGCCGCAGATCCGGCCGCGCGGCACGGTCAGCGACACCTCCTCGACGGCCACGAAGGAGCCGAAGCTCTTGTGCAGGCCGATCAGCTCCAGGCTGGCTGCGGTCACGGGCGCTCCTCCTCGTCGTCTCTGCGTGAGCGAGCGGATTGTACCGCGCGTCGTCGAGACCGCCGGGGGGTGCCGTGGCCGCCGGTGCGCCAACACGCGACGGCCGAGCGCTCCCGGAGGGGCTTTTTCTCCGGAGGGCGGGTTCCCTGTACCGGCAACTCGGCTCCGTTCAGACGCCGCAAGTGAGCACGGCAGATCGTGTTCAGGATTTCTTTTCTCCTCGTTACGCGATCTCGTCTTGGTGCTAAGTCACTGATTTCAAAGGTGTTCCGGTTTGCTTCCGGCACCCGGAGCGGCTACAGTCGCGCTCACCGAAGCGACCGACCGGCGGAGGGCGCGGACGATGGGCGCTTTCGACAATCTGGGTCAGGCGCTGCGCTGGCTGCGCAGCCGTCAGCACAAGAAGCAGTACGAGATCGCCGACGCGGCGGGGATCACCAAGGCGATGCTGTCGGCCTACGAGACCGGCAAGCAGAACCCGTCGATCGAGACGCTGGAGAAGATCCTCGAGGCGCTGCGCTGCGACCTCTCCGAGCTGCACAACGCGCTGGTGCTCCACCAGGGCGGCCGGCCGGTGGAGGTGGGGAGCGCGGCGGCGGCGCCGTGGGACGAGGGCCACGGCCGCGGCGCCGGCGGACGGGTCAGCGTCTACGACGTGCTCGACAGCGGCGGTCTCCTGCCGCCCGAGTGGGAGCGCTCGCTGTCCCAGATGCTCGAGGGCTTCCACTCCCTCGTCCGCCACATGCACCGCCAGCTCGAGCGCTCCGCCCGGGTGCAGCCGTTCCCCGGGCCGCGCGGCGGCGGCCCGCGCCGGCTGGAGGGCCCGCCGGGCACGCCCGCAGACGACGAGGACGAGGACGAGCGGGAGTAGCCGCCGCGCCGCCCCGGCCGGCGCCCCCCGCGGCGAGCTCTCACTGCAGGTAGCCGAGGGCGCGCAGCCGCTCGACCGCCTCGGGATCGAGCGTCACCGGCGCCTCGCCGGGGGCGGCCTCCCGGCTCTCGGCCACGGCGCGGGCCAGCCGGTCGGCGAGCGCGCCGGCGACGTCGGGGCGACGGCCCGCCACGTCGTAGCGCTCCGCCGGATCGGCCACCAGGTCGTAGAGGTCGTCGCCGTAGAGCTTCCAGCGCCGGCTGCGCAGCGCCCGCGCCGCGCCGCCGTCGATCTCGGCGACGGCGAAGCGGGTGGCCGCCGGCTCGCCGCCCTCGACCAGGGCGAGGAGGTCGGTGCCGTCGAGGCCGGGCGGCGCCTCGAGGCCGGCGAGCGCCAGGAGCGTCGGCGCCACGTCGACGCCGCGCGCCTGGTAGGCGATCCGGGTGCCGCCCGAGCGGCCGCCCGGCCGGCGCACCACCAGCGGCACGCGCAGGAGCTCGTCGTAGAGCGTGTGGCTGTGCCAGCCCCACCAGCCGTGCTCGCCCATCTCCTCGCCGTGGTCGGAGGTGAAGACCAGCGCCAGCCGGCGGCCGAGCCCACGCTCGGCCAGCCCGTCGAGCAGGCGGCCGAGCGCACGGTCCATGTCGCGGATCTCGGCGTCGTAGGCGTCGTCGATGAAGGCGAGGTCCTCCGGCGCCGGGAGCAGCCGCTGCCGGTTGATGCGCAGCAGCTCGCGGTAGCCGACGGTCGGCCCCAGCGCGCCGTCGTAGGGCGCGGCGCCGAGGGCGGCGAGGTCGCGCGCCCGCGGCCGGTAGGGATGGTGCACCTGGTAGGTGTGGAGGAAGAGGAAGACGCGGCCGTCGGGATCGGCGGCGCGCACCTCGTCGAGCCAGGCGAGGCCGGCGTCGACGATCGGCGCCAAGAGGTCGCTCTCGAACGAGCGGTAGACCTCGAAGCCCTGGTCGAGCCCCCAGCGGGCGTCGACCTGACCGCCGTCGTTGAACGAGGCGGTGCGGAAGCCGGCGGCGGCGAGGCGCTCGGCGACAGTCTCGATCTCCGCCGGGAGCGCCCGGCGCCGGCTCATCGAGGCGCCGTGGCGGAGCGGCGACAGCCCGGTGAGGAGCGTGGCGTGCGACGGCAGGGTGGAGGGCGCCGCGGCGATCGCCTGCTCGAACACCACCGACTCGGCGCACAGCGCGTCGAGCCGCGGCGAGGTCGGCCGGGAACCGCCGTAGCAGCCGAGGCGGTCCGGGCGCAGGGTGTCGATCGAGACGAGGACCAGCGTGTCCGCCGCCGGCGGAGGGCCGCCGCAGGCGGCGAGGAGCGCGGCGCCGGCCACCAGCCCGGCGGAGCGGAAACGGCGGAGGGTGGGGAACAGATCGGCCATCGCGGCGATTCTAGACGGCGGGTCGGGGCGGCCCCGCCGGCGGCCGGGCCTCCGGCCGCCCTGCCTCGCCGGCGCCACATTCCGCCCGGCCGCCGCCCGCACCAGCCGTTACAATCCGTCGCCGATGGTCACCACCCCCCTCTCCCCCGGCAAGCCCGCCGGCGCCGTCTCCGCCGCGCGCCGCATGCGCCACGGCCTGACCCTGGTCCGCCACTGGCTGGAGCGCCCGTTCTACGCCCTCTACGAGCGCCGGCTGGCGGCGCAGGTCGCCCACTGGCGGCTGCCGCGGCACATCGGCGTGATCATGGACGGCAACCGCCGCTTCGCCCGCGAGCTGGCCAACGCCCCGGCCTCCTTCGGCCACGCCCGCGGCGCCGAGAAGCTCCACCAGCTCCTCGGCTGGTGCTACGACTTCGGCATCCCGGTGGTCACCGTGTGGAGCTTCTCGCTCGACAACTTCTCCCGCGACACCTCCGAGGTCGAGCACCTCTTCCAGCTCTTCGAGGACAAGACCCGCGAGCTGGCGCGGAGCGACGAGCTCCACACCAACGAGGTGCGGGTGCGCTACATCGGCAAGCTCAACCTCTTGCCCGAGAGCCTCCAGGAGGCGATCCGCTCGGTCGAGGAGCAGACCGCGGCGCACAACCGCTTCCACCTCAACATCGCGATGGCCTACGGCGGCCGGGAGGAGATCACCGACGCCTTCCGCCGCTACCTCGCCGCCGAGGCCGAGCGCGGCAAGAGCCTCGAGCAGGTGGCGGTCGACTTCGACGACGACGCGATCGAGCCCTACCTCTACCTCACCGGTCTCCCCGAGCCCGACCTCATCCTGCGCACCTCCGGCGAGGTCCGCCTCTCCGGTTTCCTCCTCTGGCAGAGCGCCTACTCCGAGCTCTTCTTCGCCGACACCTACTGGCCGTCCTTCCGCAAGATCGACTTCCTGCGCGCGCTGCGCGCGTTCCACCAGAGGCACCGGCGGTTCGGGCGGTAGCGGCGGCCCCCAGGCCGGCCGCCACGGAGGCCGGCCGCTACGGAGGCCGGCCGTTACGCGCGGTCGCCGGCGGCCGGCGCCCCTGCCGGCCGGCGGTAGCTGACGATCAGCACCACCGAGGCGAGGATCACCGCCGCCGCGAGAAGCGTGCGGGCGGAGAGC
>DATABP010000037.1:0-2699 GCA_036259515.1 Thermoanaerobaculia bacterium
TGCTGGCCGCCGGCCGCGCCGCCGCCGGCCGCGACACGGCGAGCGCCGCCGGGGGGAGAACGATGCCGACACCGACACACGGGAGCGCCCGACCGTGGCCGCGCGCTGGCTGATCTACGGCGCCAACGGCTACACCGGCGAGCTGGTGGCGCGCGAGGCGGCGCGCCGCCGGCTGGCGCCGGTCCTCGCCGGGCGGAGCGACGCGGTGGGCGAGCTGGCCGGCGAGCTCGACCTGCCGGCGCGCGTCTTCCCGCTCGGCGACCCGTCGAGCCTGCGCGCCCACCTCGCCGACGTCGACGCCGTCGTCCACTGCGCCGGCCCCTTCGTCCACACCAGCCGGCCGATGGTCGAGGCCTGCCTCGCCACCGGCACCCACTACCTCGACGTCACCGGCGAGATCGCCGTCTTCGAGGCGATCCACGCGATCGACGCCAAGGCCAAGGCGGCCGGCGTGGCGCTGGTGCCCGGCGTCGGCTTCGACGTGGTGCCCACCGACTGCCTGGCCGCCCGCCTCGCCGAGGCGTTGCCCGGAGCGCGGCGGCTCGAGCTCGCCTTCGTCGCCGAGGGCGGCGGCCCCAGCCGCGGCACGGCGAAGACGATGGTCACCCACCTGCCGCGCCTGGGCGCCATCCGCCGCGACGGCGCCATCGTCCCGGTGCCGGCGGTGTGGGACGCCAAGGAGCTGACGCTCGCGCTTCCCGGCGGCGAGACGGTGCGCCGCTGGGTGGCGACCATCCCCTGGGGCGACGTGTCGACCGCCTACCGCACCACCGGCATCCCGGAGGTCCGCGTCTACACCGGCATGCCGCCGAAGCAGATCCGCGCCCTCCGCCGCCTGCGCCCGCTCCTGCCGCTGGCCGGGCTCGCGCCGGTCAAGAGGCTCCTCCTCGCCTGGCTCGACCGCCGCTACGCCGCCCGCCGCGGCCCCGGCGAGGAGGCCCGCCGCCGCGGCCGGGTGCTGGTGTGGGGCCGGGCGGTCGACGACGCCGGCCGCGAGGCGACCGGTGTGCTGGTCACCCCGGACGGCTACACCTTCACCGCCGCCTCGGCGCTCGAGTGCCTGTCGCGCCTCCTCGCGTCGCCGCCGGCGCCCGGCGCCTGGACGCCCTCGCGCGCCTTCGGCGCCGACTTGGTGGAGGCGATCCCGGGGGTGGAGGTGGGGCCGATCGAGGTCCGCGAGCCCGGCGGCTAACCGAAGACCGCGGGCGGCGGCAGGAGCCCTTCGAGCCGGCTCCCCGGCCCGTGCTCCTCCGGGGGGCCGCCGCGCCGGAAGAGCCGCGCCGCCGCCGTGCCGCGCAGCTCGACCGCGGCGCCCTCGACCCGCAGCATCGCCCCCTCGCGCAGCCCGACCACCGGCCGCTCGTTCTCCTCCAGGTACTCGACCAGCCGCTGCTCGCGCGTCTCGCCGCGGTGGGTGGAGGACGGGTCCGGGTCGAGGTAGTGCGGGTTGATCTGGAAGCCGACGAGCCCCAGCGCCTCGAAGGTGGGCGGCTCGACGATCGGCATGTCGTTGGTGGTGCGGATCGTCGGGCAGGCGACGTTGGTGCCGGCGCTGGCGCCCAGGTACGGCATGCCGTCGCCCACCCTCCGCCGGAGCGGCTCGACGACGCCGAGCGCCCACAGTGCCGAGAGCAGCCGGAACGTGTTGCCGCCGCCCACGAACACCGCCTCGGCCGCCGCCACCGCCGCCGGCGCGTCGGCCGCCTGGTGCAGCGCGTCGACCCCGTACCCCATCGCCGCGAACCGCTCCCGCGCCTTCGCCGCGTAGCCGTCGCGGTCGGCGAGCGCGAACGGCACGAACAGCACCCGCCGCACGGAGCCGCCCAGGAGGTCGCGGATCTCGCCGGCGCAGTGGTCGAGGTAGCCGGAGCCGTGGACGGTCGAGCTGGAGATCAGGAGCAGGCGGGGAGCGGTCATCGCTGCGCGATTGTAGCGGCGCGAGGCGCTGCCGCGACGTGGACCTGGCGGTCCTCTACGAGCGCCGGCGTTCGCGCGCCGCGTCGCCTGCCCGAGGACCTCGCTCGAGTCCGCCGATTCCTCCATCGCCTCGCTGCGGTAGTCTCCGCGCGCCACCACCGAGGAGGAGAGGATGACCACGACCGTGCCCGACCTCGAGCCGTCGCATCTCGAAGACCGCCTCGCCGCGTGGGACGGGCTCGCCGTCGTCAGCCGCTACGACGCGCCGTCCGGGGCGTGGGTGTTCATCGCGCTCCACGACGCGCGGCTCGGCACGCCGGCCGGCGGCACGCGGATCAAGACCTACCCCTCGCCCGACGAGGCGATGCTCGACGCGATGCGCCTGGCCTCCGGGATGACCGCCAAGTGGGCGGTCGTCGGCGTGCCGTTCGGCGGCGGCAAGGCGGTGATCGCGCCGCCGGGGCCGCTCGCCGGCGCGGAGCGGCGGGCGCTCCTGCGCCGCTACGGCGCGCTCGTCGAGACGCTGCGCGGCGCCTTCGTCACCGGCGAGGACCTCGGCACCACGCCGGAGGACATGGCCGAGGTGGCGAGCGCGACGACGCACGTCCTCGGCGGTCACGGCGGCGGCGGCCGGCTCGCCGATCCCGGCCCGTTCACCGCCCACGGCGTCGCCCAGGCGATGCTCGCCGTCGCCGAGCGGCTCGACGGCACGCCGTCGCTGGCCGGCCGCCGCGTCGCCGTCCAGGGCGTCGGCGACGTCGGCGCCCCGCTCGCCCGCCCCC
>DATABP010000038.1:0-6982 GCA_036259515.1 Thermoanaerobaculia bacterium
CGTCGCGCAGGTCGCGGCGGATGGCCACGCGCACGCTCACCGTCCGCCGCCGTCCGCCGCCGCCGATCATCCCGCCGCTCCCGGCGAGGTCCGCTTCCCCGGCCGCGACGCGGCGCTCGCCTGGGCCGGCGGGGCGCTCCACGCGGTCTACGTCGACGAGGGCGGGGAGCGCGGGCCGCGGGTGCTCCACCGGCGGCTGGACGCGCAGCCCTCCGCGGCGCACGTGGTCTCGCCGGCCGGCGAGGTCACCACCGCCCACGGCGAGAGCGCGCTCGCCCTCGCCGCGCTGCCCGACGGCACCCTGGTCGCCGCCTACCCGGCGCGGCGGCCCGGCAAGTGGCAGGGCGTGCTCCTCGTCCAGCGCTCGACCGACGGCGGCGTCACCTGGAGCGCCCCGCGGCCGCTCCACGACGACGGCCGCGACGGCGGCGCCCACAACTTCCTCGACGCGGTCGCCACCCCCGAGGGCGAGGTCGTCTTCGCCTGGCTCGACGACCGCTCCGGCCGCCAGGGCCTGCGCCTCGCCGCCACCGCCGACGGCGCGACGATGGCCGCCAACCGCACCGTCGACCCGGCGACCTGCGAGTGCTGCCGCACCGCGCTCCTCGCCGGCGCCGGCGGCCGCCTGTGGCTCGCCTGGCGCGACAGCGAGGCCGGCGTCCGCGACGTGGCGCTGGCCCGGAGCCGCGACGGCGGCCGCCGCTTCGCCCCGGCGGTCGCCGTCTCCCAGGACGGCTGGGAGATCGACGGCTGCCCGCACAGCGGCCCGCGCCTCGCCCGCGCCGCCGACGGCGCGCTGTGGACCACCTGGATGACCGGCGCCGACCCCGCCCCCGGCCTCTACGCCGCCGTCTCCCGCGACGACGGCGCCACGTTCTCCCCCCGCCAGGAGATCGCCCGCTCCACCCCCGGCGGCGCGCACGCCTCCCACCCCGAGATCGCCGTCCTTCCCGACGGCCGGGTGGCCGTGCTCTACGAGACGACCGGCGAGCGCCGGCACGAGCTCCGGATGCGGACCGCCGAGGCGGAGAACGGCTGGAGCGCTCCGGCGACCCTGGCGGCGGACGCCACCTACCCCCGGTGGTCCGCCCGCCCGGACGCCGAGACCGGCGCCCTCGTCTTCACCCGCCACGGCGGAGAGGGAGGCTCGGAGGTCGTCGTGCGCAGGTGGCCGGACCTCGGCCCGGGGCGCTGACGGCTCGAACGGCTCGCCCGGACCCCGCGGCCGGAGCGCACTCCCGCCGCCTCCTCCCGGCCGTCGGCCGGTGATACCTTCCCCGCGTGCTGAAGCAGCTCCGCTACCTCCTCCCCGAGCTCGCCCGCTACAAGAAGTCCCTCTTCACCGGCCTCGCCGCCATCGCCGCCGCCGTCGCCCTCGGCCTCTTGGCGCCGATCCTCGTCGGCCGCGCCGTCGACGCGCTGCGCGAGGCCGTCAGCCTGCGCACGCTCCTCGGTTACGCCGGCGTGCTCCTGGCGATCACCGCCGGGATGGGGGTGTTCAGCTACCTCCAGCGGATGATCCTGGTGACGATGAGCCGGGACCTCGAGCTCGACCTCCGCAACCGCTACTTCGCGAGCCTGGAGGCGCTGCCGCTCGCCGACTCCCAGCACCGCACCACCGGCGACCTCATGGCGCGGGCGACCAACGACCTCCAGGCGGTGCGGATGATGTGCGGGCCGGCGATCATGTACTCGGCGAACACGCTCCTGACCGGCGCCGGGGCGCTCGCCTTCATGCTGTCGCTCCACGTGCCGCTGACGCTGGTGGCGCTGGCCCCGATGCCGTTCGTCGCCTGGATCACCCATCTGGTGGGCAAGAAGATCCACGTGCTGTTCGAGCGGGTGCAGGCGAGCTTCTCGCGGCTGTCCACCCAGGTGCAGGAGAACCTCGCCGGGGTGCGCGTGGTGCGCGCCTACGCGCGGGAGACCTCCGAGCGGCAGGGCTTCGAGCGCGTCAACCAGGAGTACGTCGAGGCGAACCGCCGGCTGATCCGCTGGGACGCGGCCTTCCGGCCGGCGCTCCAGATCCTCGTCGGTCTCGGCTTCGTCGCCGTGCTCGGCTACGGCGGCTGGCTGGTCGTCGCCGGCGCCATCACCGTCGGCGAGCTGGTCACCTTCAACCTGTTCCTGGGCGAGCTGGTGTGGCCGATGATCGCCATCGGCTGGGTGATCAACCTGGTGCAGCGCGGCACGGCGTCGCTCGCGCGGGTGCGCGAGGTGCTGGAGGCGGAGCCGTCGATCGCCGACCCGCCGGCGGCGGCGCGCGTCGACCCCGGCGAGATCGACGGCGCCGTCGCCGTGCGCGGGCTGACCTTCGCCTACGAGGACGGGCCGCCGGTCCTCTCCGACCTCGACTTCGCGGTGCCCGCCGGCGCCACCGTGGCGCTGGTCGGCCGCACCGGGGCGGGGAAGTCGACGCTGCTCTCGCTCCTGCCGCGCCTCTACGACCCGCCGCCGGGGACGGTGTTCGTCGACGGCGTCGACGTCACCCGCCTGCCGCTCGCCCGCCTGCGCGGCGCCATCGGCATGGTGCCCCAGGAGAGCTTCCTCTTCTCGACCACGGTGTTCGAGAACATCGCCCTCGGCCGCCCCGAGGCGAGCCGGCAGGAGGTCGCCGAGGCGGCCGAGCTCGCCGGGCTCTCCTCCGACCTCGCCGACTTCCCGCAGGGGCTCGACACGGTGGTCGGCGAGCGGGGGATCACGCTCTCGGGCGGGCAGAAGCAGCGGGTGGCGCTGGCCCGCGCCATCCTCCGCCGGCCGCGCGTCCTGATCCTCGACGACGCGCTGTCGGCGATCGACACGCAGACCGAGGAGACCATCCTCGGCAACCTCGCCCGCGTCTTCCCCGGGCGCACGGTGTTCCTCGTCTCGCACCGCATCTCGACGGTGCGCCACGCCGACCTCGTGCTGGTGCTGGAGGACGGCCGCGTCGCCGACCGCGGCCGGCACGAGGAGCTGGTGGCGAGGGGCGGCCTCTACGCCGACCTGCATCGACGGCAGCAGCTCGAAGAGGAGCTGGCGGCGGTCTGAAGCGGGCTACCGGAACCCCCGCCGCAGCTCGCGGCGGAAGGTCTGGAACGCGTCCTCGCCGTGGAGGACGATGACCACCCGCTCGATCTTGGTGCCGCCCTGGAGGTAGCGGTGGACCTCGGTCAGGGTGATGCGGGCGGCGCGGTCCATCGGGAAGCCGAAGGTGCCGGTGGAGATCGCCGGCAGCGCGATCGAGCGCAGGCCGTAGCGGTCGGCGAGCGCCAGCGCCGAGCGCACGGCGGAGGAGAGCTTGCGGTCCTCGTCGCCCTCGCCCATGCGCGGGCCGACGGCGTGGATCACCTGCTTGGCGGGGAGGTTGCCGGCGCCGGTCATCACCGCGGTGCCCACCGGGGTGTGGCCGATGCGGTCGCACTCCTCCTGGATCGACGGTCCGCCGGCGCGGCGGATGGCGCCGGCCACGCCGCCGCCGAGCGCGAGGTCCTCGTTGGCGGCGTTGACGATCGCGTCGACCTCGACCTCGGTGATGTCGCCGTCGACGATCTCGAGCTGCGTCTCTTCCAGCGTCAGCGAGATGCGGTGGACGGCGGCGGTCGCGGTGGCGGTCTTCTCTGCGGTCTTCTCGGCCATTTCGATCGTCCCCTCCAGCCGGCGGATCATATCAGCCCCGGCGCGCGGACACGCCGCTGTGCGGCAGGGGCGTCGGGTAGACTCGCCCGCCATGTTGAGCGGCCTCAAGGAGCGCGTGGCGGACGGTCTCGCCGCGACCATCCGCGATCTCTACGGCGTCGAGCACGAGCCGATCGTCGAGGTGCCGCCGCGCCGCGAGCTCGGCGACCTCGCCTTCCCCGGCGCGCTGCAGCTCGCCCGCGTGGTGCGCCGGGCGCCGCGCCAGATCGCCGAGGAGATCGCCGCCCGCTTCGCGGCGCCGCCGCCGGTGGCGCGGGTGGAGATCGCCGGCGCCGGCTTCCTCAACTTCTTCCTCGACCGCAGCGCGGTGGCGGCGCGGCTCCTCGCCGAGCCGGTGATGGCGCCGCCCGAGGCGGCCGCCGCCGGCGCCGCGCGCGAGAAGGTGATCGTCGAGCACACCAACATCAACCCGAACAAGGCGGCGCACGTCGGGCACCTGCGGAACGCGGTGCTGGGCGACGTGCTGGTGCGGGTGCTCCGCGCGCTCGGCCACCCGGTCGAGGTGCAGAACTACATCGACGACACCGGCGTCCAGCTCGCCGACGTGGTGGTCGGCTTCCGCGACCTGCGCGGCCTGGGCAGCGACGAGGTGGCGGCGCTGCCCGAGCCCTTCGACTACCTGTGCTGGGACCTCTACAGCGAGGTCGGGCGCTGGTACGAGGGGGACCCGGCGCGCCGCGAGCGCCGCCGCGAGACCCTCCACCAGCTCGAGGTGGGCACCGGCGAGCGGGCCGAGCTCGGGCGGCTGGTGGCGCGGCGCGTCGTGCTCCGGCACCTCGCGACGATGGCGCGGCTCGGGATCGGCTACGACCTCCTCACCCGCGAGAGCGACGTCCTGGGCGAGCGCTTCTTCGAGGTCGCCTTCGGGCGGCTCAAGGACTCGGGCGCGGTGCGCCTCGAGAAGGAGGGCAAGAACGCCGGCTGCTGGGTGATGCCGCTCGCCGACACCGAGGAGTTCTCCGGCCTCGAGGACCCCGACAAGGTGATCGTGCGCTCCGACGGCACGGTGACCTACGTCGGCAAGGACATCGCCTACCAGATGTGGAAGTTCGGGCTCCTCGGGCGCGACTTCCACTACCGCCTGTGGGACGAGGCCGGGGTGTGGGAGACCGCGCCGGCCGACTCCCCGGGCGCCCGCGGCGACCACCCGCCGTTCGGCGGCGCGGCGCGGGTGATCAACGTCATCGACGCGCGGCAGAGCTACCTCCAGCGCATCGTCCGCGCCGGGCTCGAGGCGCTCGGCCACCGCGCCGAGGCGGAGCGCTCGGTCCACTTCGCCTACGAGATGGTGGCGCTGTCGGCGGCGACGGCGCGCGCGCTGGGCTTCGCCGGCGGCGGCGAGGAGGCGGCCGGCGAGGGCGGCGCCGGGGAGCCGGCGGCCGGCGGCTCCGGCAAGGCGCTCGAGATGTCCGGCCGCAAGGGGATCGGCGTCAAGGCCGACGACCTCCTCGACCAGCTCGTCGCCAAGGCGGGCGAGGAGGTGGCGAAGCGCAACCGCGAGCTGGCGGGCGACGAGCTCGACCGCCTCGCCCGGGACATCGCCACCGCCGCGCTCCGCTTCCTGATGGTCAAGGCGACGACCACGCGGGTGATCGCCTTCGACCTCGACGAGGCGCTCAACTTCGAGGGCGAGTCGGGGCCCTACCTCCAGTACTCCTCGGTGCGCCCGCGCAACATCCGCCGCCGGCTGGGCGAGGCCGGCCTGCCCGACGAGGTGACCCCCGAGGAGGCGGCGGCGCTGCCGGCCGAGGCGTGGGACGACGACCTCTGGGACCTCGTGCTCGGCGTCGCCCAGGCGCCGGAGGTGGTCGCCAAGGCGGGGGCGACGCTCGAGCTGTCGCTCGCCGCCCGTCACGCCCTCGACCTGGCGCAGCGCTTCAACGCCACCTACCACCGCCACCCGATCCTCCAGGAGCCGGACGCCGCGCTGCGCACCGCCCGGCTGGCGGCGGTGCGCGTGTACCAGCGCGGGCTCGAGGCGATGGCCGACCTCCTCGGCATCCCGCTGCCCGAGCGGATGTAGGCTCGACGGAAAGAGCAGAGGAGGCCTCCCGTGGAGCTCCGCCGCACCAGCACCCTTCTCGGCTGTGGCTGCGCCGTGATCGTCGCGCTCTTCCTCGGCGCCATCGTGGCGATCACCTGGACCACCTACCGCGCCGGCAAGGAGATGGAGCGCGTCGCCCGCGATCCGGTGGCGGCGGCCGCGGCGGCGCGCGAGGTGGTCGGCTTCGGCGAGCTGCCGGAGGGCTACCGCGCCCTGGGCGTGATCTCGGTGCCGTTCCTCTTCGACGTCGCCCTCTTCGGAGCGCCGGTCGGCGGCGTCGACGCGGTGGCGGCGGAGGGCGAGCCGGTGCCGCCCTTCGACCGCGGCTTCCTCTACATGCGGATGCGCGAGTGGATGGCGAAGAGCGAGGAGCTCGAGGCGCAGCTCCGCGCCGGCGACGCCGACGCCGCCGGCATCCGCCAGGAGGGGCTGAAGTTCGTGCCCGGCGAGGTGGTCGCCCGGGGCGAGACGAGGTTCGGCGAGGCGGACGTGCTGTGGTTGGCGCGCCGCGGCGACGTGACGATCGATCCCGAGACCTTCGGCGGCGGCAAGCTCGACGTCTCGGTCGACGGCGAGCCGCTCGCCGAGCCGGAGGACGACGCCGGTGAGGGCGGCACCGAAGAGGGCGGCGCCGGGGAGGAGCGGCAGTCGGTCCCGGGCGTCCTCACCGTGCTCCTCTTCGACTGCCCGGGCGAGGGCGACGACTGGCACCGCCTCGGCGTCTGGTTCGCGCCCGACCCGGCGCCCGAGACCCCGGCCGCCGAGGTCGACTGGAGCGGCACTCCCGGCGACCCGGCGGCGATCGCCGACCTCCTCGGCCGCTTCGAGCTCTGCGGGTGAGCCGGGGGCCGGCGGCCGCCGGCGACGGCGAGCGCCTGCCCTGGCGGCGCGAGCTCCTCCACCGCGTCGAGTCGCTCCTCTTCACCGGCTTGATCCGGGCGATCTGCGGCACCTGCCGCGTGCGCGTCGTCGCCGGCGGCGAGCACCTCGCCCGGCTGCGCGAGGCGGGCGGCGTGGCGGTGATCGCCTACTGGCACGACCGGCTGTTCCTGGGGAGCTGGCTGGTGTCGAAGCGGCTCATCCGCCGCGGCTATCCGGTGACCGCGCTGGTCAGCCCCTCGCGCGACGGCGAGCTGGCGGCGCGCACCGCCATGCGGCTGGGCGCCCGGGTGGTGCGCGGCTCGTCGTCGCGCGGCGGCAGCTCGGGGGTGCGGGCGCTCCTCCGCGAGGCCGCCGCCGGCCGCGGCCTGGTGGTCATCC
>DATABP010000039.1:0-3904 GCA_036259515.1 Thermoanaerobaculia bacterium
CCGTCCCGTCGGTCGCCTCCGGCTCGGCCGGCGGCGCGGGCTGCGGCAGCTCGATCACCACGCCGCCGCCGGCCGTGCCGCGGCGGGTGACGGGCGGCCGCAGGCGCGAGGCGAACGAGGACAGGCCGGAGAGGTCCAGCAGCGCCTCCATGAAGCGCGCCGTGCGCCCGAAGGCGACGTCGTAGGCGGCCAGCGCCTCGTTCTTCGCCCGGAGCGTCGACTCCATCTGCCGGCGGCCGAAGCGCACCCGCGAGAGCGCCTGCTCCAGCGCCTCGATCTCCGGCTCGAGCCGCTCCAGCCACTCGGCCTCGTCGACCGACGCGGAGTCGAACCGCTTCGGGGGCCGCGGCGTGCCCGCGTCCGCGACCCGCGCCACCACCCGGCGCGCCTGCCGCAGCAGGACCACCGGGTTCTGCGACACCGCGCCGCCGAGGCGCAGCAGCTCCTCGGCGCGCTCGCCGTAGAGGCCCTCGGCCAGCCGCCGCACCTCGACCAGCGCCGAGCTCAGACGGGCGACGGCCTCGTCGCGCCCGCGGCGCGGATCGGCCAGGTTGCCGACGGTGGCGAGGTGCGCCTCGTCGGCCTCGACGAGGAGCGCCAGGTGGCGGTCGAACAGCCGCCGCACCGTCCCCAGCAGCTCCTCGATCTCGGTGACGCCCTCGCCCAGGAGGCTCCGCACCTGGCGGTCGAGCGCCGCCGCGGCCTCCCCGGCGTGGGTGTCGATCGCCGCCGACACCTGCGCCCCGACGGCCTGTCGATCGGTCACCATCTTCGAAGGCATGGTCTGCTCCTTTCCGGTGGTTCGCGGAGCCGTCGCGGCCAACGCGTCCACGCCGTCTCCACCGCCGTCTACGGAGCGCCGCGGCGGTCCCATCGTCACGAAAAGAACCGGCCACCGGGATTGCTAGCGAATGGTCGAAAGGGATGCATTGCGGAGCACGAGAGCGGCGCGAGGCCGGTTCACGGGCGACGGCAGGCGTGGTGGCGCCGATCGACGACGTCGGCCGGGGTGGGGACGCGGGAGACGGGCGCCGAGCCCCATCGGCGGCGGTTGCGGAGCCGAGATCGTCTTCATGAGCGACAGGAGGCGAGGTGTGCCCGAGACAATGCTCTTCTCGAGCGACAGGAGACGAGTTGCGGCCGAAGTGGTGGTCTTCATAAGCGACAGGAGAGGAGTTGTAAACGGAGCGGTGGTCTTCTTGAGCGACAGGAGAGGAGTTGGCGCGGAACAATCGTCTTCTCGAGCGACAGGAAGAGGATTCTCGGCTGCAAACTCCTCTTCCTGAGCCTCCTCTGCAGGAGCTCGGCGTGGCGTTTCGCCGACCTCCTCGCGGCGCCCTCTGCATGCACATGCATGTAAAATCACGGCATGAGAACCACGATCGAGCTCTGCGACGAGCACCGGGCCCGCCTCGTCGAGCTCGCCGCCCGGCGGGGCGAGAAGGGCTTCTCCCGGCTGGTCGCCGAGGCACTCGACGAGTACCTCCGACGCGAGGAGCGCCAGGCGGAGGTACGGCAGACCGCGCTGGCCGCCCGCGGCTCGTTCAGTGAAGAGGAGGGCGAGGCGCTTCGGCGGGAGGCGGCGGGGCTGCGCGAGCACTGGCGATGATCGTGGCCGACACCGACGTGCTCATCGACTTCCTCACCGACCGCGAACCCGCCGCCGAACGCGTCGCGGCGCTCCTCGGTGCCGGCTCGCTCGCCACCACGGCGGTGGCTCGATTCGAATTGCAGAGCGGAGTGCGCGACGAGCGCGAGGAGCGCCGGGTCCGCGACCTCCTCGCCGCTCTGCCCGTTCTGCCGCTGGACGGCGCCGCGGCCGACGCGGCCGCCACCGTCCGCCGCGAGCTGCGGTCGCGGGGCGAGGACGTCGGCATGGCCGACTCGCTGATCGCCGGCATCGCGCTCGCCGCCGGAGCCGAGCTCTTCACCCGCAACCGCCGCCACTTCTCGCGCGTCCCATCGCTCCGCCTGGCGGCTCTCGACTGATCCGGTGGGCGGCTGCGCCCCCGCCGCCGGGCTCCGACCGGCGGTCCCCGCCACCCTCCTGTCCGCTAGACTCCTCCCCGTGAGCCCTCCGCCGCCGCTGCCGGCCGCGCTCGACGCCGAGGAGCCGTCCCTCCCCGCGGTCGACGACTCCCTGGCCGACCCGACGCTGATCCGCGCGCTCCTCGCGCTGACCCCCGAGGAGCGGCTCGACCGGCTGCAGGCCCACGTCGACGGGCTCTGGGAGCTCGGCCTTGGCGACGCGCCCCCACTTCGCTGACGCGCTGGCCGTCTTCCTCGACCACGAGGTCGAGCTGATCGTGGTCGGAGGCGTGGCGGCGGTGCTCGGCGGCGCCCCGGTCAACACCCTCGACCTCGATCTCCTGGTCCGTGCCTCGCCCGCCAACATCGAGCGCACGGTGGCGGCGCTCCGCAGCCTGGAGGCGCTCGACCGCGATCTCGCCGGACGCCGCATCGAGCCGAGCGTCGAGCGCTTCTCCGCCCGCGGGCAGCACCGCTTCACCACCCGCTACGGCGACATCGACGTCCTCGCCAGCATCGGCCGCGGACGCACCTACGAGGACCTCCAGCCGCGCAGCCGCCCGGTGCCGCTCCACGGCCGCAGCGTCCCGGTCCTCGAGCTCGAAGCGGTCATCCAGAGCAAGGAGGAGGCGGGCCGGCCGCGGGACCATCTGGCGCTGCCGGTGCTGCGGGAGACGCTGCGGCTGAGGCGGGAGGGGTGAGGGGCGGGCACCGCCGCGGGGCTGGTGAGCTGGAGGGGGATCAGTCGTCGCCGGCCAGCAGGCTCTCCAGCTCCGCCCGTGAGACCGCCGGCTGCTCGCGTCGCTCGCGGATGAGCTGCCAGAACCGGGCGCTGCGCCCGAGCTCCTGTTGCTCTTCGTCCAGGCCGATCAGCAGCGCCACCGGCTTGCCGGCGCGGCGTACGATCACATGCTCGCGCTGGGCCTCGTCGACCCACCGCTCGATGCCATGCTCCTCGAGGTCGACGGTCTTCACAGGATCTCCTCGGTGGTCTTGCCCGGTGGCTTGTGACGGATCGCTCGCACGACGACGCGGCCCTCCCCGTCATCGGCATCATAGAAGACCCGATGCTCGCCAACACCGGCTCCACGTGCTCCCACGGCGGCTCGAGACCGAAGAGCGGTTTGCGATTGCGGGTGGGGACATCCGGCTGGTGTCGGAGCTGTTCCTCGATGCGGTCGAGAATTCGGCGCCGCTGGTTCGCGGTGAGGTCCCGGAGGTCGCTTGCCACACCGGTGGCGTACTCGATCGTGTACACGGCTCCCTAGGGTACCAATGAACGTTGCGCCCCCCGCCGCCGGGCTCCGACCGGCCGGCGGGGGCTCGCGCCTCACCGCCCCCGCGTCTCCCGCTCCTCGCCGCGCCGCATCAGCGCGCCGTGGCCCCAGGCGTCGAGGTAGCGGTCGACGGCGTCGCGCAGGTGGTCGGACATCGGGCGGCGGGTCTCCTCCTTGAGGTAGAAGAGCGCCTTCACCTGGTCGCGCCGCAGGGGGTAGAGGTAGCGGGTGGGCCGGTCACGCGCCATCGCCGCACCCGCCTTCCGCCTCCGCGCCGACCCGCGCCGGGGCGGCCAGCGCCGCGCCGGCCAGCCCGAGCGCCGTGGGCCCGGCCGCGGCGAGCACCTCGGCCATCGCCTCGGGCGAGCGCACCAGCCCGTCGAACAGGTCGAGCGCGGCGACGAGCTCGACGTGGAACCACGGCAGGTGCCCGACCGCCCGCCCGTGCCGGCGGACGGCGAAGCCGCCCGGCCCGGCCTCGCGGTCGAGCCGGAAGCCGCCGTCGCGGCCGACCAGCGGCAGCGCCGCGGCGACGAGGCGGGCGGTGGGGCTGTGGAGGAGGACGGCGGCCGGGTTAGCGTGGGCGGTGGCCACTTCGC
>DATABP010000040.1:0-5654 GCA_036259515.1 Thermoanaerobaculia bacterium
CGCGGCCGCCTGGAGCGTGATCACCCAACGCACCGCCGCCGGCAGCCGCGCGCCGCCGCGGGACGGGGGCGGCGTGGCGGCGGCCGGCGCCGGCGCGAGGCGCGCCAGGAGCCGCGCGACCCGCTCGTCCGACGGCGGCATCTCGACCGCCAGACGCACCGCCTGGGACAGCCGGCGGCTCGCCGTCACCTCGCTCTGGCACAGCGGGCAGCGCTCGAGGTGCTCGTCGACCGCCTGCCGCTCGGCGGCGGCCAGCGTGCCGTTGACGTACCAGGGCAGGAGCTCCCAGACCTCCTGGTGGCGCAGGCGGCGCCCCGTCTCAGCATCCATTCAATCATCCTCCGCAGCGCCGGCGCCGAGCTCGGTGAGCAGGTGGGCCAGCTTGCGCCGTGCATGGAACATCCGGGTCTTGACGGTGCCGAGCGGACAGCCCATCACCGCCGCGATCTCGGGGTAGGAGAGGCCGTGATAGTAGGTCAGCACGACGACGCCGCGCTGCTCCGGGGAGAGGCGGTCGAGCGCCGCCGCCACGTGGCGAGCGAGCTCGCGCCGCGCCTGGCGGCGGTCGGGGGGCTCGTCCGGGGCCACCGGCTCGGCGCCCGCCGGGCCGCTGCGGCTCGCCTCGCGGCGCTCCCGCTCGAGCTGCTTCAGCGCCTTGCGGTAGGCGATGCCGAACACCCAGGTCGACAGCCGGGAGCGGCCGTCGAAGCGGTCCGCCTGGCTCCACACCACCAGCATGGTGTCGTCGATCAGCTCCTCGACCGTCTCGGGTCGGCCAGTCAGACGCACTAGGTAGGAGGCCAGCGGGCCGTGGTAACGGCGGTAGAGCGCCTCGAAGGCGAGGCGGTCGCGGCGCCGGACGCGCTCGAGCAGCAGGAGCTCGTCGTCGTCTTCGGCCGCGCGGTCGAGGGAGCGCAACATCGCCGGGTTCACCTCGCCGATGAGTGCCGCGATCGGCGGGAACGGTTCAAAGAGCTTGTCACGAAGGCGGAGGCGGAGGCGCCTCCGCCCGCGGCGGCCCTTGAACCGCGGCCTCGCGCGCCGGGACTCAACGACTGCTCGCAGGCGGCCTTCCGGCGCGCCCGGCCGCAGCCGTCAACCTCGAACTCACTCCGGGAGCCCAGCACCCATGCGACACACCGTCCATCTCCTCGCCGCCGCGCTCGCCCTGGTCGCCGCCGGCGCCGCCGGTGCCGCCACCCACAACGTGGTGTCCCGCGACTTCGTCTTCGAGCCGGCCGACCTGACGATCCAGGTGGGCGACACGGTGACGTGGACCAACACCAACACCAGCAACAGCCACAACGTGGTGGCCAACGACGGCAGCTTCACCAGCGGTCCGGCGAGGAACGGCAGCTGGACCTTCTCGCACACCTTCGACAGCCCGGGCGACTTCCGCTACTTCTGCCAGCCGCACGGCAGCGCCGCCGGGTTCGGCATGGCCGGCGTCGTCCGGGTGACCGGGGGCGGCGCCAGCGACGAGCCCGGCAACCTCCGCTTCTCCGGTGGCAACTTCAACGTCGACGAGGGAGGCACCGTCACCGTCACCGTCCAGCGCGTGGGGGGCGACGACGGCGCGGTCTCGGTCTCCTACGCCACCTCGAACGGCTCCGCCGGCGGCGCCGACTACCAGTCGCGGTCCGGCACGCTGAGCTGGGCCGACAACGACGACTCGCCGAAGACCTTCCAGGTGCCGACCGTCGAGGACAACCAGGTCGAGAGCGACGAGACGGTCAACGTGCTGCTCTCGAGCCCCGGCGGCGGCGCCGGCCTGGGCGCGCCGGCGGGCGCCACGATCACCATCCGCGATGACGACGTCGCCGGCACTCCCGGCCAGCTCTCGTTCGCCGCCGCCACCCTCTCCACCAACGAGTCCGGAGGCTCGGTGGCGGTCGTGGTGCGCCGCACCGGCGGCACCACCGGCGAGGTGAGCGTGCGGCTGATGACCCACGACGGCACGGCGACCGGCGGAGCCGACTACACCCACGTCGACCAGGTGGTGACCTTCGGCCCCGGCGACGCCGCCGACAAGACGATCACCGTGCCGCTCGCCGACGACGCGACGCTGGAGCCGCTCGAGACCTTCCACGCCATGCTCGGCACCCCGACCGGCGGCGCGTCCCTCGGCGAGCCTTCGATGGTCGCCATCAACGTCACCGACGACGACGCGGCGACCGGACCGTGCGTCGAGGACGCCACCACCCACTGCCTGGCCGGCGGCCGCTTCCGGGTGACCGTCGACTTCCAGGCCCCCGGCGACCCGGCGCCGCGGCCGGGGCAGACGATCCCGCTGACCGACGACTCGGGGCTCTTCTGGTTCTTCGCCGCGAGCAACGTGGAGATGCTGATCAAGGTGCTCGACGCCTGCGTCGAGCCGTTCAACCGCTTCTGGGTGTTCTACGCGGCGACCACCAACGTCGCGTTCACCGTCAACGTCGTCGACACCGAGACGGGTATGCTCCAGCAGTACTCGAACGAGCAGGGCCAGGCGGCGCTGCCGGTCCAGGACACCAACGCCTTCACCTGCCCATGAGCCTCGACGATCGCAGCCAGCGGCCCTCGCGGCCGGGCCTGACCCTCCTCGCGGCGGCGCTGCTCGCCGCCGCGTTCGGCCTCGCGCCGGCGGCGGCGGCGCAGGAGGTGCCGGTGCTCCGCGACGACGAGGACCTCGACTTCGACCGCCCCGAGGCGTGGGCGATGAAGTACTTCGCGATGGTGTCGATGGCGAGCGGCTTCGGGGTCCCGGCGGCGCGCGAGCCGGGGGCGGTGGACTTCGCGTTCGAGGTCGGCTGGATCCCGTCGATCGAGGGCGAGGACGCGCGGGTCGGCTTCCGCGGCACCAAGCAGGAGGACCTCGACAAGGCGCCGCTCATGGCGCGCCCGCGGGTCACCTTCGGCCTGCCGGCGAGCTTCTCGCTCGAGCTCGGCTGGGTGCCGCCGCTCGAGGTGTTCGACGCCAAGCCGAACCTGGTGACCGTCGCCCTCGGGCGGCCGCTGTTCCAGGGCCGGGCATGGCGCGCCGGGGCGCGGCTCCACGGCATGACCGGGGTCATCGAGTCCGACATCACCTGCCCGAACGAGGTGGCGGCGGCGGGCCCGGACCTCGACCGCAACCCGTTCGCCTGCGAGGCGCCGTCCGAGGACGAGGTCGACCTGACCTACTACGGCGTCGAGCTCACCGCCGAGCGCGACGCCGGCGGCGCCTGGGTGCCCTACGCCGGCCTGGGGATCAGCGAGCTCGACATGGAGTTCCAGGTCGACGCCTTCTACAACGGCCTGCACGACCTGTCGCTCCTGACCGCGTCGGGCTCTCAATGGCACGGCGTCGCCGGCCTCCGCTGGGAGGGGCTCGAGCGGGCGGCGGTCGGGGTCGAGGTGTTCTACAGCCCGCTCGAGGTCGAGCGCGTCGCCGGCGCCGGCAGCGAGACCGACGAGCTCCTCAACGTGCGCGCCCTGGTCTCGTACCGGGTGCGGTAGCCGCGCGTCGTCGCCGGCCGCGGCCCGCCGCTGCGGCCGGTCTATGCTCCGCCGATGCCCCACGCCGGCGAGCTCGCCGCCCTCGGCACCGCGACCTGCTGGGTGGCGAGCGCCCTGGCCTTCGAGGGCGCCGGCCGGCGCATCGGCTCGCTGAACGTCAACCTGCTGCGGCTGGTCGTCGCCGCGGCGCTCCTGTCGCTGTGGGGCTGGATCGTGCGCGGCCACCCCTGGCCGTCGGACGCCTCCGGCCACGCCTGGCGCTGGCTGACGCTGTCCGGCCTGGTCGGCTTCACCTTCGGGGACCTCTGCCTGTTCCGCGCCTTCGTCGTCCTCGGCTCGCGGCTCTCCACCCTGATGCTGTCGCTGGCGCCGCCGCTCGCGGCCGTGCTCGGCTGGCTGCTCCTCGGCGAGGTGCTGGCGCCGGTCGACCTCGCCGGGATGGCCCTGACCGCCGGTGGCGTCGCCTGGGCGGTGGCCGAGCGGCGGCGGTGGCGGCACGGCGAGCCGGTGCCGCCGGTCGATCCCGGAGGCAGCCGGGTGGAGGGCGTGCTCCTCGGCCTGGGCGGCGCCCTCGGGCAGGGCGGCGGGCTGGTGCTCTCGAAGCTCGGGATGGGCGGCTACGACCCCTTCGCCGCAACCCAGGTGCGGGTGCTCGCCGGGCTCGCCGGGTACGTGGTGCTGTTCACCCTCCTCGGCCGCTGGCGGCGGGTGGCCGCCGCGCTCGGCCAGCGCGCCGCGCTCGGGCTGACCGCCGTCGGCGGCTTCTTCGGCCCCTTCCTCGGCGTGTCGCTCTCGCTCGTCGCGGTGCAGCGGATCGAGGCCGGCGTGGCGGCCAGCCTGATGGCGACCACGCCGGTGCTCATCCTGCCGGTGGTCGTGCTCCTCGGCCGCGAGCGGGTGGGGCTCGGTGGAGTGCTCGGCGCGCTGGTGGCGGTCGCCGGGGTGGCGCTCCTCCTGCGCTGAGGTCGCCGTGATCGCCCTGTCCCTCAGCCCGGCGGCGCCGTCATCAGCAGTGGCTGCACCTCGGCGAAACGGTGGAAGTCGCGGTCGCGGGTGAGCAGGCGCGACACCCCGTGCTCGCGGCAGAGGGCGGCGATCTGGGCGTCGAACACCAGGTTGCCGCGGGCCTCGGCGCCGAGCACGCACTCGGCGAGGAGCCGCGGGTAGAGCCGCCCCGGCGACAGCACGCGCACCGACGGGCTCTCCAGCACCGCGGTGAGGAAGTCGAGCGCCATGGCGAGCGGCGTCGGCCGCTCGAAGAGCTTGGGATGGGTGACCACGCGCAGGAACTCGCCGAAGGCGAACACCGGCAGCGCCCACGGCGCCGGGCCCTCCGCGAGGTGGCGCAGCCAGGCGGCCGCCACCGCGTGGTGCACCGCCTCCTCGCGGTGAGCGTAGACCAGCACGTTGGTGTCGACGCCGATCACCTCACCGTCCCTCCATCCGCTCGTAGAGCGCGTCGCGGTCGTCGAGGTCGACCCCCGGCCGCGGCGCGCCGCCGACGGTGACCAGGCGCAGCCGCCACACCGCCTGCGCCCGCTCGCCCTCACGCCGCAGGTGCTCGCGGAGCGCCTCCTCGATCAGTGCCGTCAGGGTCACCCCGCGTTCGATCGCCCTCTGCTTCGTCTGTCGCATCAGCTCGTCGTCCATGTTGAGCGTCGTTCGCATGCAGAAAAGCATACACACGACACAGATATCTGTCAAGACCGGCCATCCATCCGGCCGGCGCGGCGGCTCTGCTAGCCTGCGCCGCCCGATGGCGAACGCGGCTCCATCCTCTGTAGACGTAAAAACGGTCGAGAACCTCGCAGGCGAGCTCGCCCGGCTGCTCGCCCGCCACGGCCTGACGCTGCGCGAGGTGCCGGCGGGGGCGCCGATCCCCGGCAGCTTCTGGGGCGAACCCGAGGCGGGGATCGTCGGCGACGAGGTGTTCGTGCGGCCGGACACGCCAGTCCACTCGGCGCTCCACGAGGCCTGCCACCTGATCTGCGCCGGCGACCGCCGCGCCGCCATCCACACCGACGCCGGCGGCGACTACGCCGAGGAGGACGCCGTCTGCTACCTGCAGATCGTCCTCGCCGGCGAGCTGCCGGGAGTGGGCGGCGCGCGGCTGATGGCCGACATGGACGCCTGGGGCTACACCTTCCGTCTCGGCTCGGCCGCCGTCTGGTTCGCGG
>DATABP010000041.1:0-2705 GCA_036259515.1 Thermoanaerobaculia bacterium
GCCGGCGACCGGCGCCGGCGGCACGTCGCGCACGGTGTCGGGGGTGGGCAGACCGCTCTCCGGGAGGCCGGCCTCGCCGGCGGCGCGCGGCGACGGCGCCGGCACCCGGGCGAGCGCCCGCTCCGCCGCCCGGCGCACCTCGGCCGGCAGCGCCGCGAACTGGGCGTCCTGCGAGAGCTGGAGCGCCCGCACGTAGGCGACGATCGCCCAGCGGTCCTCGACCGGCACCTGGGCGGCGTAGCTCGGCATCTGGCCGTAGCCGCGGGTGATCACGTCGAAGAGGTGACCGTCGGGGAGGCGCCTCAGCCGGTCGTCGTGGAAGGTCGGCGGCCGGGTGTAGCCGCGGCGGACGATCATGCCGTCGCCGGTGCCCACCCGGTCGTGGCAGGGCGAGCAGAAGACGTCGAAGCGCTCGCGGCCGCGCACCAGGAGCTCGCGGGTGATCGGCAGCGGGTTGGCGGCGAAGGTGCCCTCGGGGGAGAGGCCGGTGACCAGCGTGCGGTCCTCGCCGAGCAGGCCGCGCGCGACCGTTCCCGCCGGCAGCGGCCGCGCCGAGGTCTCGTTCGGGAACAGCTCGCTCTTCTCGTACGGCTCGTACTTGACGTCGTCGTACATGCCCTGGCGGCAGCCGAGCGCCGCGAGCGGCACCAGCACGGCGGCCAGCGCGAGCCGGGTCCAGGCGTCAGCTCTCAACTTCCTTCACCTCGGAGGGGCCCAGGCCACGGAGGAAGCGCTCCGTCTCGCCGCGGTCGAAGCGCGGGTCGACCGCCTCGACCGCCAGGAAGAAGCGGTCGCGCGAGGCGCGGAGGAAGCGGTCCCAGTTGAAGGCCGGGTGGTAGGGCTGCGGCAGCCGGTTGAGCGCGATCATCCCGACCACGCCGGAGATCGCCGCGAAGAGGATGGTGCACTCGAAGATGACGACGATGAACGCCGGCCACGAGTTGTAGGGGCGGCCGCCGACGTTCATCGGATAGCGGACGACCTGGCTCCAGAACTGGAGGAGCCAGCCGCCGAAGCCGCCGAGGAGGCCGCCGGCGAGCACGATCAGCGGCACCTTGGAGCGCGGCAGGGCGAGCGCCTCGCCGAGCTCCTCGACCGGGAACGGGGTGTAGGCGTCGAGCCGGGTGTAGCCGGCCGCCCGCGCCGCCCGCGCCGCGGCGACCAGCGCCTCGGGCGACTCGAACTCCGCCATCAGCCCGTAGGTTCCGGGCGCGTGGGTGGTCGCGTGGTCGCTCATGACGAGGCCCCCACCTCCTTCTCGATGCCGTGGCGGCCGTGCGACACCAGGTGGCGCATCTCGAAGCCGGAGATCAGCGGCAGGAAGCGGACGAAGAGGAAGATCAGCGACAGGAAGAAGCCGAGGGTGCCGACGAAGGTCGCCCAGTCCCAGATCGTCCCCGAGAACATGTCCCAGGACGACGGCATGTAGTCGCGGTGGAGCGAGATGACGACGATCACGTAGCGCTCGAGCCACATGCCGACGTTGATGATCACCGCGATGATCCACAGCACCACCGGGCTGCGCCGCACCCGCTTCGACCACAGCGCCTGCGGGATGAGGATGTTGCACAGCCAGAGCAGCATGTACTGGAACCAGTAGGGGCCGCTGATCCGGTTCTTCATCATGAAGATCTCGAAGTCGACGGCCGAGTACCAGGCCATGAACAGCTCGATGATGTAGCCGTAGGCGACGATCAGCCCGGTGGCGAGCATGACCTTCGACATCGCGTTCATGTGCCGCTCGGTGATCATGTCGCCGAGCCCGAAGAGCCTGCGCAGCGGCAGGAGGAGCGTCAGCACCATCGCGAAGCCCGAGTAGATGGCGCCGGCGACGAAGTAGGGCGGGAAGATCGTCGTGTGCCAGCCGGGGATGATCGAGATCGCGAAGTCGAACGACACCACGGTGTGCACCGAGAGCACGAGCGGCGTCGCCAGCCCGGCGAGGAGGAGGTAGAGCGTCTCGTAGTTCTGCCAGTGCGCCGCCGAGCCGCGCCAGCCGAGCGAGAACACCCCGGACAGCCGCCGCGCCCACACGTTCTTCGCCCGGTCGCGGATCGTCGCCAGGTCCGGCACCAGGCCGACGTACCAGAAGAGCAGCGACACCGTGCCGTAGGTCGACACCGCGAACACGTCCCAGATCAGCGGGCTCCTGAACTGCGGCCACAGGGTCATCGTGTTCGGGTAGGGGAACAGCCAGTAGAAGACCCACGGCCGGCCGAGGTGGAGCACCGGGAACATGCCGGCGCAGGCGACGGCGAAGAGCGTCATCGCCTCGGCGAAGCGGTTGATCGAGGTGCGCCACTGCTGGCGGAAGAGGAGCAGGATCGCCGAGATCAGCGTGCCGGCGTGGCCGATGCCGATCCACCACACGAAGTTGACGATCGCGAAGCCCCAGGCGATCGGCACGTTGACGCCCCAGATGCCGACGCCCTTGACGAACAGCCAGGTGATCGCCGCCAGGAGCACCATGACGATCGAGAACGACACGCCGAGCGCGCCGACCCACCACAGCGGCGTCTTGCCGAAGACGACCTTGTTGACCTGGTCGGTGATCGAGCCGGCGTCGTGGCCGGGGGCGACCACCGGCGGCTCGTAGGGCTTGGCCGGGCGCGCGAGCGACGGGTCCAGGGTGGTCATGCGCCCTCCAAGGCCGGGTTGGGGTTCGTCAGCTTGGCGAGGTAGGTGGTGCGCGGCCGGGTGTTGAG
>DATABP010000042.1:0-3083 GCA_036259515.1 Thermoanaerobaculia bacterium
GGAGAGGAGCCAGCGATGAGCCCGACGACGACCACCATCGACCCCCCGCCGGCGGCCGCCGCGGCCCCCGCCCTGCCGCCGCTCTTCGCCGAGCTGCCCGAGCCCTTCCTGCCCCACTGGCGCCCCGACGCCCCCTGGGCGCTCCTCGGCGAGCCGCTCGACGAGGTCCTCGCCGCCCTCCCCGACGACGCGGTCGAGGTCCGGCTGTCGCCCGACGTCCACCTGGTCGGCCACGGCGTGGCGATCGGCCGCGGCACCCGCATCGGCCCCGGGGCGACGATCGAGGGCCCGATCGCGATCGGCCGCGACGTCGAGGTCCGCCCCGGCGCCTACCTCCGCGGCGGCTGCTGGATCGGCGACGGCGCGGTGGTCGGCGCCTCGACCGAGGTCAAGCGCGCCATCCTCCTCCCCGGCGCCCACGCCCCGCACCTCAACTACGTCGGCGACTCGATCCTCGGCGCCGGCGTCAACCTCGGCGCCGGCACCATCCTCTCGAACTTCCGCCACGACGGCCGGGAGATCGTGCTGCGGCTGGGCGGCGAGCGCGTCCCCACCGGGCGCCGCAAGCTCGGCGCGGTGCTCGGCGACGGCGTGCTGACCGGCTGCAACGCGGTGCTCCACCCGGGCGTGGTGGTCGGCCGCAGGACGCAGATCTACCCGGGCGTGCAGCTCCGGAACGGCGTCTATCCGGCGGAGCGGGTGATCAAGCTGCGGCAGGAGATCGAGGTGGTCGGGCTGGAGGGGTGAGGGGAGCGCCTGGAGGACGTCGAAGACATCCGCGCGATCGAAGCGCCGCGCCACGACCGCACGGGCGACCGGCCGCTCGACGACGTGCTCGCCGAGCTCGGGATCGATATGTGAGCTGTCCCTGACGCCGCCCGCAGGTTCGCATCTTTCGCATCCGACCGCGAAGCGATGCCGATCGATGAGCGGAAATTCGAGCCCTCACCCCGGCCGCCGCACCACCATCACCGTCCGATCGTCCGTCGCCGCCCGGCCGTCGGTGAAGCGGTCGAGCTCGGCGAACACCGCGGCCACGATCTCCTTCGCCGGGCGGTGGCGGTGGGCGCGGCAGACCGCGATCAGCCGCTCGAGGCCCAGCTCGTCGATCGCCTCGCCCGGGTCGGCGCCGCGGGCCTCGGTGATGCCGTCGGTGTAGAGGACGACGAGGTCGCCGGGGGCGACGGTGACGACGCCGCGCTCGTAGGCGGCGTCGGCGAGCGGGCCGAGGACGGGGCCGCCCTCCTCGAGGTGGCGCACCTCGCCGGCGGCGGAGAGGTGGAAGGGCGGCGGGTGGCCGGCGTTGACGTAGATGAAGAGGCCGTTCGGCTCGAGCTCGCCGTAGAACATCGACACGAAGCGGCTGGTCAGCGTCGAGCGGTGGATGATCTGGTTCATCCGCTCCACGGTGCGCACGATCTTGAGGTCGCGCGCCAGGCCCATGCGCAGCCCCATGTAGATGTCGCGCACCTGGAGCGCCGCCGGCAGGCCGTGGCCGGAGACGTCGGCGATCGCCAGGCCGAGGATCTTGTCGCTGATCGGGATGTAGTCGTAGAAGTCGCCGCCGACGAGCTCCATCGGGCGGCTGGCGCCGAACACCTCGAAGTCGCCGTAGGCGGGCTCGCGGCGCGGCAGGATCGAGGCCTGGATCTTCCGCGCCTCGTTGAAGATGCCGGCGATCCGCTGCTGCCGCACCTTCTGGTTGATCGAGTGGCGCAGGATGCCGAGCGAGAACAGGAGGTCGTCGCGGTTGGTGTCGGCGGCGACGTCGAAGGCGAGCAGGTAGTCCTCGTCGCCGACCTCGATGGCGGCGAACTCGCGGGCCCCGATCTCGGCCTCGAACTCCGGGTCGACGCCCGGGTCGGCCGGGGTCATGTAGACGGCGCCCTGCTCGAGCAGGCGCTGGATCGGCGGGTAGGAGCGCGCCACCTCGAGGCCGAGCGGCGCCGGCTTCGCCTCGCCGAACAGCCCCTCGAGGTGGTACCGGCTCCCCTGCCGCTTGTAGAGCCGGCCGCCGAGGATGCCCAGCTCGCCGCGGAACTGGGTGATCAGGCTCTCCATCACCGTGCGGATGGTGCCGCCGACGTCGCCGGCGCGGTCGATGGCGCCGGCCACCTGCTCGACCTTCTTCATCAGCTGCCGGTAGTCGACCGGGCGGCTGGCCATCGTCGTCATCGCGACCTCGGGGGAGACGGGGGATCGTGCGGGAGCGGCCGGCGGAGGCGGGCGGACGGCGGGGAAGCGGCCGCGGGCGCTCGGAAGACCGCCGGTCAGCGTAGCACAGGGGTGGCGGTCAGCCGTGGCGGACGATCGCCAGGGCGACGGCGTCCTGGACCTGCCGCGCCGGGCCCACGCCGCCGTGCGCCAGCACCGAGAAGGCGTACAGCCGTCCCGACCGCCCGTAGGCGTAGCCGGAGAGCGCCGAGACGCCGGCGATGGTGCCGGTCTTGGCGAACACCCTGCCGCGCGCGTCCTCCAGCCGCTCCTCGAGGCTCGACGGGTCGTCTCCGCCGGTGGGGAGCGAGGCCATGTACTCGCGGATCCACGGCCGGCGCACGGCGCCGGCGAGGAAGCGGGTGACGTCGGCCGGCTTCATCCGGTTGCCGCGCGCGAGACCGGAGCCGTCGGCCAGCGCGTAGTCGTCGGGATCGAGCCCCGCGACGGCGGCGAGCACGCCCTCGACGGTGCGCACGCCGTTCTCCCAGGTGCCGGCGCCGCAGCGCACCGCGCCCGCGAGCTTGAGCAGCGTGTCGGCCATCAGGTTGTTGCTCTCGTGGTTGGTCACCTCGAGGACGTCGAGGAGGGCCGTGCGGTGCACCGCCACCGGCTGCCAGACGAGGCCGGGGAGGCTCGCCACCGGCCGCGTCGCGCCGGCGATCCGCACCCCCTCCTGGGCCAGCCCGTCGCGCAGCGCGGCGCCGAACAGCGCCACCGGGTCGTGGACCGCGATCGGCATCTCCAGGTCACGGGCGCCGACGAAGACGCCGCCGGTGACGAACAGGTCCTCGCTCCCCGCTGGCCGGTGGACGCGCAGCCGGTTGCCGCTCCACGAGCCGGCGGTGGACACCTCGGCGTCGAGCGGG
>DATABP010000043.1:0-9873 GCA_036259515.1 Thermoanaerobaculia bacterium
GGCCGCCCCTGCGGCGACGGCTCCACCAGCTGAGGTCGCGACAACGCCGTATGCAACGCCAGCTACCCGACCGGCTCCATACGCTGTCGAGGTAGTGTCGATGATCCCATCTTCGCCACGCAACCAGTCTGTAAGTCCAAAGCTTATGGTGTCTCCGAAGCCTACGAGGCCAGTTCCTATATTGTGAATCGGCTTTTCTGGTAGAGAGCTCAGGATTCTCTCCGAAAGACTCAACGAGGTATCTGGGCCCGTTCTCCTCCGCGCAAATGCCGCTCCTCCCGCGTGATGGCCGAACAGGAAGTTTCCGAAGGCGGCTTGATCCAGATCCAATGGACCGTCACCTCCCGAACCAGATGATGCGCTGCCCAGGCTGCCAATCACGGTGATTTCGTCTTGAAACTTAATACTCTGCACCATTCGGGCTGCAGAAAACCCTGTCCATAACATGCCTGTCGGATCAATGTATCTCACAGGATTATTGAGACCATAGGTGAAGCGATTCCACGACTGCGGCAGATGGGTGTTTCCGCCTATTGGATCGACACTCAAGAACCTCCCCACCTGCGGGTTGTACCACCGCGCGTGCATGTAGTCGAGGTCATCTGCAGGGCTCCAGCTCACCCCCAGATCGCGCTCGTGCCCGGTGAACTTCATCCGCTCGTCGTCTAGGTTGAACTGCGTCGCCTCGACGCCGTAGGGGTAGTAGGCGTGGAAGGCGACCTGCTGCGGGCCGGATCCCACGTTGCGGGTGATCAGGCGCGGGGTGCCCAGGTGGTCGGGGTGGAGGTGGTGGATGTGCCCGGTGGACAGCGCGGCGGCCAGCGGCACGCCGTCGCGGTAGACGTAGTCGCGCTGCACCGTCCAGACGCCGACGTTGTTGGCGAATTCCCGCAGCACCTGGCCGTCGAGGTCGCGCACCGTCCATCGCGAGCGGTTCTGGCCCTCGAAGAAGGTCCACACCCGCTCGTCGTCCGCGGTGTAGAGATGGACGTAGGACTGCCCCGCGGCGGTGGTCTTCCAGATCAGCCCGAGGTCCTCGCGATCGTAGACGTGGCCGCTCCAGCCGGTCATCGCGCCCGAGTTGTCGTAGGGGTGCGCGGTCAGCCGGTTGGTCGACGGGTTGGTCAGATACTGGATCACCGGCGGCGAAGTGCCGGGGCCGCTGGCCAGCGCGGTCAAATTGCCATAGGCGTCGTAGGTGGCGTTCTGGGTGAGCAGGCTGCCGCTGGCGAGCGGGCCGGTGAAGACGGTGCCGTTGACCAGCCGCGACACCGCGTCGTAGGTGTAGGTCGCGCTGCCGATGGCGGTCACGTTGCCAGAGCCGTCGTAGGCGTAGGCGCCGCTCTGCCACATCGGCGTGCCGGTGGCGGTGTTGGCCACCGTGTAGGACGCCGGTCGCCGCATTCCAGACGGATCGGCCGCCTGGGTGTAGGTGGTGCCGTCGCCGTGGACCACCTGGTGGACCATGCCGTTCGGGTGATAGCTGATCGAGTGAGCGTAGCCGGGCACCGACGTCAGCCAGCCGTTGGTGTAGGCGAAGCCGACGGTACGGCTGGTGGTCGATGCCCCGTTGCAGTTGGCGGCGATGCAGCGCGGGTAGGTGAGAGTCGTCACGTTGCCGAGCTGGTCGTAGGCCCAGCCCTGGGTGAAGCCCTCGATGGCGCCGCCGTTGAGGTGGGCCTGCGTGGTTCGGGCGGTCACCGCGCCCGCCGGCCCGCCATGGGTGTAGACCTCCTCGATCCGCACCGTGTACGGGTTCGGTCCGAGGAAGACGTAGTTGTAGCGGTTCGCCTTCCACAGCCGGCCGAGCCGCCGGTCCCCGGCGCCGTTGGCGGCGCCGTACTCGAAGGTCTTGAAGATCACGCCCTTGGCGTACTGGTGGGTCAGCCGCGACGCCCGGTCGTAGGTGAAGGTGAGGTCGATCTCGGCGCCGGCGGTCGCCGTCGACGCGCCGACGGCGTCGATCTTCCGCCCGGGGTTGCCGAGCGCGTCGTAGCCGAGGTAACGCACCCAGCCGTTGCCCGAGGTGCCCTTCTCCGGGTGCCGCTCGCGCAGCAGGAGCCCACGGTGGTCGTAGACGAAGTCGCGGCCCTGGAAGGTGCCGGCGGCGCCGTCGGTGGTGAACACCGCCGCGAGCCGACCGCCGACGTCGTAGCCGTAGCTCGTCGTCACGTTGCCGTTGCCGGCGCCCGAGGGCTCCACCACCTGGTACAGCCGACCCTGGCGGTCGTAGCGCTCGGTCGTCGTCGACAGCGTGTTCGCGGTGTTGTAGCGGGTCACCCGCCGCACCTCGCGCGCGCCCTCGTAGGAGAGGTCGACCTGGTGCGTCGCGCCGTCCGGCGGAACGATCGTCCCCGGCCGGCCGAAGGGGTCGTAGCTCTCGAACACGGTGGCGTGGCCGGAGCCGATCTCGGAGACCGAGTGCTTCCAGCCCATCGAGTTCCAGGTCGTGCGCTTGCCACGCCAGGTGCCAGTGCTGTCGAACACCCGCTCCTCGGCGACCCGGCCCATGGCGTCGAAATGGATCCTGCTGCGGGCGAGCAACGCGCCCGACTTCGAGCCGTCGCGCCGAAGGATGCGGACCGCCGCCTCCGCCGTCGGCGTGGCGTTGAAATACGTGTATTGGGTCCACGCCCCGTGCCCCGGCTCCGGCTTCTCCCAGGTCAGCCTGCCCATCGCGTCGTACTCGAAGTCGGTGCGCAGGCCGGAGACGTCCCAGGCCGACGTTGGCAGCCCGGTCGAGGTGTCGATCGCAAGCTGCAAGCTGTAGAACGGCAGCGGCGTTCCGTTGAGGTTGAACCAGCGCGAGGTCGCCCGCGAACCCGCTTGGTAGGTGTGATCGACCCGGAACTGGTCGCCCGGCAGCGCCAGCGAGCAGAGCGCGCCGGTGCCGAGCGCCTGGACGTCGCCCCCGTAGGACTGCTCGCGAAGGACGTTGCCGGAGGCGTCGCGCGTGGAGACGGTCAACAGGTCCCAGGGCCCCGGGCTGGCGCCGGCGAGCACCCGCTTCCTCTGCAGGAACCCGGTCGCCGCCTCGAAGCAGTACTGCTGCTTCGCCGTCGCCCCGCCCTCCTGCTGCCAGGTCTCCGTGAAGGTGCCGAGTACCCAGGGCGAGCTCGTCGGCCACGGCGTGTGCGTCGAACCCGCGGCGCCGCCGTTCAGGTAGACGCCTCTCGCCGGGTTGAATTCGGTGTGGGCGGTCCGCGCGTTGCCGGAATCGAAGTTGCCGGAGGTCACCGAGCGTCGGTAATGGCCCAGGCCGTCGAACTGCGAGTGCGTGACCTCGGAGAAGCGGTTGCCGTCGTCGTGATAGACCGTCTTCTCGCTCGCCACCCGCCGGTTGGTGGCGTACCAAAGGGACGGATCGGTCGAGCTCGGCAGCGCGTCGTGCTCGTAGCGCAGGTAGGTCGAGCGCACCTTCACGAGGCCGTCGAAGATCTCGCGCGACAGGAACCGGCCCTGGCCATCGGTCGTCGTCTGGTGGATCGGCAGGCCGTACTGCCAGCCGTCGCCGGCGACCTGGTCGAGCTGGATCGAGGTGTCGAAGTGGTGGACGGCCTTGTCGCCGGTGGGAAACGTCACCGTCGTCGTCCGCGGTCCCGGCGAGCCGAAAGAGCCGCCGGCGGGGAGATAGGTCCATTCGCAGCCGACACCGTCGCGGACGGTGCACTGGCCCGACGCGTCGAGAACGTTCTTGGTCTTGACGCCGGCGACCCGGGTGACCGAGAGACCCGGCCCGCTCCCTCCGCCACCGGGTCCGCGCGACGGGAAGCCGTAGGTCTGATAGGTCCAGCGCAGCTTGCCCAGCGTCGGCAGCGTCATCGCCGCCAGGGTGCCCGGCAGGTTGTCGATCTTCGTCGGACCGTCGAAGCAGGTCGTGTTGTACGTGTCGAAGGTGTAGGTGGAGAGGTCCGGCAAGGTCACACTCGTGAGGAACGACACGGGGACCGTCGGTGGCGTGCCGCCGAGCGAATCCGGATCGTCGTCGAGGCAGCTCCGGTCGATGTCCTGGTCCGAGTAGCCGAACGTGTAGAGGGCGGTCCCGCCGCCGAACTTCGCCAGCTCGACCGACGAGACGACCTCCGTGCCGTTCGGGCGGGTGGCGAAGTGGATGCGGTGGGTGCGATGGCCATCCGTGAGGATCCACTGGTTAACGCCGAGGGATACGTCGAGATCGTTCCCGTACCGGTCCCGGATCTCGCTCAACCGGAAGGGGCCGCTCGTCGACAGGCGGAGGAAGTGCTTGATCGTGCCGTCCGGCAGCTCGACCTCGTACTTCAGATCGGAGGTGTTCGGCACCTGCTTGAGCCGCAGGTAGGATCCGTCACGGGTGTAGAACACGTTGGCGGTCGAGGGCTCTCCCAGGTGCAGCGTGGAGTAGAAGACGTGCTCGCTGCCGTCCTCCGCGACGTAGCGCCAGTTGCCCCCGGGTCCACTCGGCGCATGGAGCTCGCCGAACGACAGCTTCCAGCCGAGCCCGGCGTTGAAGTCGTCGTTCGGATGGGCCGCGGTGTAGCACACCGGTTGTCCGTCGACGTTGTGACAGGCGGACTGGAAGTCCCAGACGTTCGAGTTGTAGCGGAGCACCAGCCGGTACGACAGTGCGCCGCCGACCGCGTAACCTCCGCCGACCGGCACGCCGAGCATCAGATTGCCGTTGAACAGGTTGACCTGGTCGATCTCGCCGAAGGCGTAGACCTTCTCGGGCGAGAAGCCGCGCTCCAGGTTGGGATCGACCTGCGCCGAGAGCGGCGAGGGGGCGAGGAGGACGGCCGCCACGGCGGCCAGGGACAGCGGCGCGCGGAGGGATGCGCGGCGGCTCACGGCGCGCTCCGCAGGCGGAAGGTGTAGACCTCGAGCGTCTCGGTGTCGATGCCGACCAGGACGTCGCCGGGCGCCACCTCCTCGGGTGGCGGTGGGCTGTCGCCGAGCGGCTCGAGGAGGTCGAGGCGCACCGAGAGCCGCCGGTCCTGGCGCTCGTCGCCGTCTCTCGCGCTGCCGTCGAAGGCCCGGCCGGCCCAGGCGCCGACCGGCTCGACACTCACCTCCCCTTCCGCCGGCTCCGGCCGCAGCCAGAGCACCATCAAGCTCTCCCGCCGGTCCTCCAGCCGCCGCAGCGAGGCGGGGACGCCGCCGCCGGGGAACGCGATCTCGCGGACCTCGCCGCCGGGCGGCGCCGCGAGCACCACCTCGCCCTCCGCGAGGTCGACGACCGCCCAGACCGAGGCGGCGGGGAGCTCCTGCTCGAGCTCCACGCGGGCCGTTCCGGCGGCGTCGGCGGTGCGGCGCTCCGCGATCGTGAGGTGGTACGGCAGGAAACCGGCGACGCCGCGCGCCACCGCCACGACGACGACCTCGCCGTCGGGCTCCAGGCCCTCGACGACGGCCGCGCGCTCTTCGAAGCGTACCGCGGGAGGAGCGGCGAGGGCGGGGAGGGCGAGGACCGCGAACAGAAGGGCGGCGGCGAGCGAGAGTGGACGGGCACATTCCGACATGGCGGCTGGCCTCTCGAGAAGAGAACGATGAACGACAGCGCTGCGGTGGATACGCAACCAGCTGCCGCCTCGTCTATTCCGCGCCGCCGTCCTCGCACGGCGCGGATCGGGCCTGCCCTACCGGTACACCACCCGGAACCCCTCCCACTCCTCCGCCGGCTCGATCTCGCTCTCCTCGATCTCGCGCACGTCGGCGAACCGCGGCCCCTGGGCGACGCGGCGGCGGAAGTCCTCCAGCGCCTCCGGCTCGCCGGCGACCTCGATCTCGACGCGGCCGTCGGGAAGGTTGGCGACGGTGCCGGCGAGGCCGAGCGCCTCGGCCTCGCGGCGGGTGAAGTGGCGGAAGCCGACGCCCTGGACCCTACCGCTCAGGAGCAGCCGCAGCGCGCGCCTCGGCATCGGCCTCCTCCGCCGGGATCGGCTCCGCGGCGCAGCCGGCACCCTCGGCCACGCCCCCGCCGCTCTTCCCCGCCTTGCCCAGCCCGCGCCCGGCGAGCCAGAAGCCGCCGATCAAGAGGACGACGAAGGCGATCGACAGGACGTCGAGGTACTCCTCGATGAAGGCCTGGATCGGCTCGCCGAAGAAGTAGATCAAGGTCGCCACGGCGAAGAAGCGGAGCGACCGCGACAGCACCGAGGCGAAGACGAACACCTTGAAGTTGATCGCGCAGGCGCCGCCCGAGATGGTGAAGATCTTGTACGGCAGCGGGGTCAGGCCGGCGATGAAGGTGGCCCAGGCGTTGTACTTGTCATAGTACCGCTCGACAGCCTTCACCTTCTCGTCGGGGAAGAGCTTGTAGACCAGTGGCCGGCCGCCGTAGTAGCCGATGCCGTAGCCGGCGATGCCGCCGAGCACCGAGCCCGCCGAACAGATGGTCGCGAACCACAGCGCCCGCGAGGGGTCGCCCAGGCAGAGCGGGATGAGCAGCACGTCGGGCGGGATGGGGAAGAAGCTCGACTCGGCGAAGGCGATGCCGAAGAGCGCCCAGGAGCCGTAGGGGTGGTGGGCCCAGGCCTCGACCCAGTGGAGCAGGGCGTAGAGCCATTCCTTCACTTGTGCGTAGGCGGCGCGCAGGGTGTCCATCGGGTCTCGAGTCTCCGGCGGGCGGCGGGCGCCCTACTCCTCGGCCCAGCCGTGGCGGCCGACCAGCGGCACGAACACCACCGCCTCCCCCGCCTCGCGGGTGACGTCGCCCTGGGCGTCCTTGCGGTAGACGACGAGCCGCTGCGCCAGCCGCTCGCCCTCGGGGATGACGAGCCGACCCGGCGCGGCGAGCTGATCGAGCAGCGGCTTGGGCAGCGACGGCGCGCCGGCGGTGACCAGGACGCGGTCGTAGGGGGCGAGCTCGCTCCAGCCGACGGTGCCGTCGAAGGTCTGGATCTTGACGTTGTCGAGCCCCAGCTCGCGCATGCGCGAGATCGCCTGGCGCACCAGCTCGTCCTTGCGCTCGATCGAGATCACCCGCCGCGCCAGGTGGGCGAGGATCGCCGTCTGGTAGCCCGAGCCGGTGCCGATCTCGAGCACCGAACACTCGGGCTCGACGGCGAGGAGCTCGCTCATCCGCGCCACCACGTAGGGCTGGCTGATCGTCTGGCCGGCGCCGATCGGCAGCGCGTGGTCGCCGTAGGCCTGCGCCGCGAGGTGCTCCTTGACGAACAGGTGGCGCGGGACGGCGCGCATCGCGGCGAGCACGCGCGGGTCGCGGATGCCGCGGCCGGCGATCTGCTCGCGGACCATCAGCTCGCGGCGCTGGACGAAGTCGCGCATCGGTCTCATCGCCGCTCGGCGGCCTCGACCGCCACCGCCGTCAGCTCGTCGAGCCGCTCGCGCAGCGGGCCGATCTTCTCCAGGCCACGGTAGTCGGTGAGGTCGAGGTGGAGCGGGGTGATCGCCACCTTGCCGGCCTCGATGGCGGCGAAGTCGGTGCCCTCCTCCTCCTTCCACTCCGGGGTGCCGGCGATCCAGTAGTACTTGCGGCCGCGCGGGTCGAGCCGCTCGACGATCGTCTGCTGGTAGACGCGGCGGCCGAGGCGGGTGATCTCCACCCCCTGAAAGTCGCCGCGCGGGAAGTTCACGTTGAGCAGGAGGTCGCGCGCCAGCTCCCCCTGCTCGCACAGCTCGCGCACCATCCGGAGGGCGAAGCGCGCCCCCGGCTCGAAGCTGAAGCGCTCGCCCACCGCCTGGCTGAAGGCCACCGACGGGATGCCGAGGAGGCTCGACTCGAAGGTCGCCGAGACGGTGCCCGAGTAGGTGACGTCGTCGCCCAGGTTGGAGCCGAAGTTGATCCCCGAGGCGACGATGTCCGGCGGGTCGTCCTTGAACAGGTGGAGGATCGCCAGGTTGACGCAGTCGGTCGGGCTGCCGTCGACCGCCCACCAGTCCTGCTCGATCTTGCGCAGGCGGAGGGGGCGGTGGAGGGTGAGCGAGTGGCTGGTGGCGCTCTGCTCGCGGTCCGGCGCCACCACCATCACCTGGCCCACCTCGGAGAGGGCCCTGGCGAGGAGCTTGATCCCCTCCGAGTAGATGCCGTCGTCGTTGGTGACCAGGATGCGCTTCTTCCGGCTCATGACGGCCACACCCTCCCGAGGATCGGGCGGAGCTTCTCGACCGTCGCCGCCGGCACCAGCGCGCGGTCGGTGAGGAGCGCCCAGGTCAGCGCCTCGCCGCAGGCGCAGCCGCCGGGCTCGCCGGCCGCCGGCCGCCGCTCGGGCAACGCGGCGACCGCCCGCCGCACGGTCTCTTCGCCGAGCACCGCGTTCTTCTGGAGCACCGCCAGCACCGCCTCCACGCTCACCGCCTCCTCGCTCTCGTGCCAGCAGTCGTAGTCGGTGACCATCGCCAGGGTGGCGTAGCAGATCTCCGCCTCGCGGGCGAGCTTGGCTTCCTGGAGGTTGGTCATCCCGATCACGTCGACCCCCCAAGAACGGTAGAGGAAGCTCTCGGCGCGCGTCGAGAACTGCGGCCCCTCCATGCAAAGGTAGGTCCCTCCGCGGTGGACGGTGCCGCCTGCGGCACCGGCGGCGTCCGCGAAGGCGGCGGCGGCGACCGGGCACACCGGATCGGCGAACGACACGTGGGCGGCGAGGCCGTCGCCGAAGAAGGTATCGGGCCGGTGGCGGGTGCGGTCGACGAACTGGTCCGGCACCACCACGTCCCCCGGCGCGTAAGCCTCCTTCATCGAGCCCACCGCCGAGACCGAGAGCAGCCGCTCCACCCCGAGCGCCTTGAACCCCCAGAGGTTCGCCCGGAAGTTGATCTCCGACGGCAGCAGCCGGTGCCCCCGCCCGTGCCGCGGCAGGAACGCCACCCGCTTCCCCTCCAGCCGGCCGATGACGTAGGCGTCCGACGGCTCCCCGAACGGCGTCTCGATCCGCCGCTCCTCCTCCACCTCCACCGCCGCCATCCGATACAGCCCGCTGCCGCCGACGACGCCGATCGCGACCTCGCTCACCGTCTCCCCGTTCCCGGCCGGACGCGGCCGAAGCGGTGATTGTACGCGGGGGGAGCGGCGCGCCTCACCCGCCGATCGCCGCCGCCACCGCCAGCGCCGTCGCCAGCGCCTGCCGGCCCGCGGCGCCGTCGACGAAAGAAACGGCTTCGCCGCGGCAACGGGCGAGGAAGGCCTGGTGCTCGCGGGCGAGGGGCTCGGCGGGGGTGACCGGAAGGTCGTCGGGGACGATGCGGCGGAGGGTGCCCTCCTCCAGGCGGAAGCCCTTGATCTCCTGCGCCTGGTAGTCCAGCGAGTAGTAGCGGCTGGGGAGGAAGGTGCGGAGCTTGCGGACGCGCTCGGCGGAGACGCGGGAGGCGGTGACGTTGGCGACCGCGCCGGAGGCGAAGGCGAGGCGGGCGTTGGCGATGTCGACCTTGGGCGAGAGCACGTCGATGCCGGTGGCGCGCACCTCGACGAGCGGCGACGGGTCGAGCGCGTGGAGCACCTGGAGGTCGTGGATCATCAGGTCGAGGACGACGTCGACGTCGAGGCTGCGAGGGGTGAAGCGGGCGAGGCGCTGCGCCTCGGAGAAGCGGGGGGCGCCGCCGGCGGCGAGGAGCGCCGCCACCGCCGGGTTGTAGAACTCGACGTGGCCGACGCCGAGGACGGCGCCCGCGGCGGAGGCGGCGGCGACCAGCGCGTCGGCCTCGGCGAGCGTCGAGGCCATCGGCTTCTCCACCAGCACGTGGACGCCGCGCTCGAGGAGCGGGCCGGCGACCTCGGCGTGGGCGACGGTGGGGACGGCGACGATCGCCGCCTCGATCTCGCCGGCCAGCTCGGCGGCGGCGGCGAAGACGCGGGCGCCGTGGTCGTCCGCCGCCCGCCGCGCCGCCTCAGGGCCGGGGTCGAAGACGCCGACCAGCTCCGCCTCCGGCGAGGCGGCGGCG
>DATABP010000044.1:0-2485 GCA_036259515.1 Thermoanaerobaculia bacterium
CGCGACGGGTTCCGCCGCTTCGCCGGCGAGCGGATCGCGCCGCACGCCGGCCGCTGGGACCGCGAGGAGGCGGTGCCGCGGGAGATCGTCGAGGAGCTGGCCGCCCGCGGCTGGCTCGGCGCACCGCTGCCCGTCGCGGCGGGCGGCGGCGGCATGGACCCGGTGGTCTACGGCCTCCTCACCGAGGAGATCGGGCGCGCCTGCTCGTCGACCCGGTCGCTCCTCACCGTCCACGACATGGTCACCCTGGCGCTGGCGCGCTGGGGCAGCGCGGCGGCGCGGGCGGAGCACCTGGCGGCGCTCGGGCGCGGCGAGCGGATCGCGGCGCTGGCGCTGTCCGAGCCGGAGGTCGGCTCCGACGCCGCGGCGGTGACCACCGCCGCCCGCCGCGACGGCGAGGACTGGGTGCTCGACGGCGAGAAGCGCTGGATCACCTTCGGCCAGATCGCCGACCTCTTCCTCGTCTTCGCCGCCGCGCCTGCCGGGCCGACCGCCTTCCTGGTGCCGGCCGGCGCGCCCGGCCTGTCGCGGCGGCCGATCCGCGGCGTCGTCGGCACCCGGGCCTCGCTCCTCGCCGAGCTGACGTTCGACGGCTGCCGGGTGCCCGACCGCCACCGCGTCGGCCGCGAGGGGATGGGCGTCTCCCACGTGGCGGCGACGGCGCTCGACCACGGCCGCTACAGCGTGGCGTGGGGCTCGGTGGGGATCGCCCAGGCCTGCCTCGACGCCAGCCTCGAGCACACCGAGCGGCGGGTGCAGTTCGGCCGCCCGCTCCGCGAGCACCAGCTCGTCCAGCGGATGCTCACCCGGATGAGCGTCGACGTGCGCGCCGCGCGGCTCCTCTGCTGCCGCGCCGGCCACCTGCGGCGGAGCGGCGATCCCGGCGCCGCCGCCGAGACGCTCGCCGCCAAGTACTTCGCCTCGCGCGCCGCCACCGCCGCCGCCGCCGACGCGGTGCAGCTCCACGGCGCCCGCGGGATGGTCGACGAGGCGCCGGTCGCCCGCTTCCTGCGCGACGCCCGGGTGATGGAGGTGATCGAGGGCTCGACCCAGATCCTCGAAGGCCTGATCCCCCGCTTCCCCGCTCCCGAGCTCTGAGGCTCGCGATTTCTCCAGGAGACGACCGACGATGACGATCGCCCAGGACCCCTCGCCCGCCGCCCCCTTCCCCGTCGCCGCGCCGGCGCCGGCCGAGGACTCCGCCGCCGCCAAGACGATCAAGGTGCTGGTCTGGGACCTCGACAACACGCTGTGGGACGGCACGCTCCTCGAGGGCGACCGGGTGCGCCTGCGGCCGGGGGCCCGCGAGCTGCTCGAGACCCTCGACCGCCGCGGCATCCTCCACTCGATCGCCAGCAAGAACGATCCCGAGGCGGCGCACGCGCGGCTGGCCGAGCTCGGCGTCGCCGACTACTTCCTCTACCCGCAGATCCACTGGAGCGCCAAGTCGCAGAGCGTGGCGCGCATCGCCGAGGACATCAACGTCGGCCTCGACACCATCGCCTTCGTCGACGACCAGCCGTTCGAGCGCGACGAGGTGGCGCACGTGCTGCCGGCGGTGCGCTGCTACGACGCCGCCGACCTCGCCGCGCTCGCCCATCTGCCGGAGCTCGTGCCGCGCTTCGTCACCGACGAGTCGGCCATCCGCCGGCGGATGATGCAGGCCGACGTGGCGCGCAAGCGGGCGGAGGAGGAGTTCTCCGGCCCGTCCGAGGAGTTCCTCGCCGGGCTGGGGATGGCCTTCACCATCCAGACCCCCGCCGAGGCCGACCTCCAGCGCGCCGAGGAGCTGACGGTGCGCACGCACCAGCTCAACACCACCGGCATCACCTACTCCTACGACGAGCTGGCGGAGCTGCGCACCTCGCCGGACCACCTGCTGCGCATCGCCTCGCTCGAGGACCGCTACGGCACCTACGGCAAGATCGGTCTGGCGGTGGTCGAGAAGGCGCCCGAAGAGTGGACGATCAAGCTCCTCCTGATGTCCTGCCGGGTGATGTCGCGCGGCGTCGGCACCATCCTGATGAACCACCTGATGACGCTGGCGCGCGACGCCGGCGTGCGGCTGCGCGCCGAGTTCCGCCACAACGGCCGCAACCGGATGATGTTCGTCACTTACCGGCTGGGCGGCTTCCGCCAGGTGGCGGAGGACGGCGACCGGCTGCTGCTCGAGCACGACCTCGAGCAGGTGCAGCCGTTTCCGGACTACGTCGACGTGCGCGTCCTCGACTGAGCGGAGGCCCCGGCGCGGCGCGGCTCCTCGGCCGCGGGCGGCCCGGCGGCGGCGCGATAAGCTGCCGCCTCCCGGGCACGGAAGTCGCACCCCCCCGCGCGGGCCCGCCGGCGCCGCCGCCGCGCGAGGACCGCCGCCAGGAGACCGCCGCCATGAGCGAAGACAGCCGCGCCGCCGCCCTCGCCGCCCAGCTCGACGCCGAGGCCGCGCCCGGTACCGAGCCGATCCGCCGGCGCGCCGCGTCCGCGGACC
>DATABP010000045.1:0-3205 GCA_036259515.1 Thermoanaerobaculia bacterium
GCGGCGGCGGCGCCGGCGGCCGACGCGGCCCCGGTGGAGCGGATGCGGGCGGTGGTCGCCGCGGGCGACGCCGGGGACGCGGAGCCGCCGGCCGGGACCTCCGCCGCCCCGGCCGCCGAGAGCTGGGAGTCGATCTCGCCCACCGCCTTCACCGACTTCTCGCCCACCCTGCCGGTGCCGCGGGAGGGCGGCGGGCCGACGGTGCTGGCGCTCCAGTGGATGCTCGACCGGGTGGGCTTCTCGCCGGGAGCGATCGACGGGCGCTGGGGGAAGAACACCGAGAAGGCGGTCTACTGGCTGCAGGAGAGCCTCGGGCTGCCGGCCACCGGGATCGCCGACCGGCGGCTGTGGGACCTCCTCTCCGGGCAGGTGGGAGGCAATCCGCCGCTCCGCGAGCACAGCGTCGCGGCGGCGGACGTCGAGGGACCGTTCACCGCGATCCCGGACGACCCCTACGCCCAGGCCGAGCTCGACTGCCTGTGCTACGCCTCGGCCGCCGAGGCCGTCGCCGAGCGCTTCCACACCACGACCGACCTCCTCGCCCGGCTCAACCCCGAGGTCGACCTCGACGCGCTCGCCGCCGGCGAGCGGCTGTGGGTGCCGGCGGTCGAGGTGGTGACCGCCGAGGCCGGGCAGGCCGACCGCGTGGCGGAGATCGTGGTCAGCCACGCCGGCTTCTACCTCCAGGCGCTCGACGAGGCCGGGCGGGTCCTCTACCACTTCCCGACCACCCTCGGCTCTTCCTACGACCCGTCGCCCGAGGGCGCGCTCGAGGTGACCGGCATCGCCTACCGGCCGACCTACCACTACCAGCCGGAGGTGCTCGACGACGTGCCGGACGACGAGGAGGACGCGGTGCTGCCGCCGGGGCCGAACTCGCCGGTCGGCGCGGTGTGGATCGACCTGTCGAAGGACACCTACGGCATCCACGGCACCGCGGCGCCGGAGACGATCGGCTACGCCACCTCCCACGGCTGCGTGCGGCTGACCAACTGGGACGCGCTGCGTCTCGCCAACCGCACCGCGCAGGGCACGCCGGTGCGCTTCGTCGGCGGCTGAGCGCCGCCGTGCTAGATTCCTCCGCGTCCCTGTGAAGGTCGCCGGCCGCCGCCGCGGCCACCCCGACGTTCTTTCGGCAGGAGGAGGCTTGCGATGAAGGCTCGTGTGTTGGCGCTCGCCGTGGCGGGCGCGCTGTCGGTTTCGGCTGCGGTGGAGGCGCAGGAGGACTACGAGGAGGGCACGGTCGCCAACTACGGCCTGGCGCTCGGCGCCGGGCTGGTCGACCCGGGGGGCTCCACCGAGCCCTACTACACCGCGGCGTTCCGCATCCGATTGGGCGACCACGACCGGAGCCGCGAGGACCTCGAGCGCGAGGGCATCCAGGGCTTCATCGAGCCGGAGGTCGGCTACTGGACGCGCGACTCGGCGAACAGCGACCTCCTTGTGGGCGTCAACCTGATCGGCGTCGTGCCGTTCCACCGCGTCGACTACTCGTTCGGCGTCGGCGCCGGCGTGCACCTGCTCGACTTCACGGTCCAGGACGGCCCGACGATCCTCGAGGAGAGCGACGAGCGGGTGGGGGTCAACGCGCAGTTCGGGATCGACCTCCACATGACCGACGCGGCGTCGCTCTTCGGCGTCGGCCGCATCGACCTCGTCGAGGGGGCGGTCGAGGAGCAGCAGAACAAGGTGTACCTCGGCGTCCGCTTCGTCTTCTGATCCCGGCGCCGCCGCCGCGCGCCGCCGCGCCGCCGCCGTTCCCCTCCGGCGGCGGCGCCATGCTCCCTCCTCCTTCCCCGCCGTTTCGGCCGCTCCGCGTCCCCGCGGGCTTGACAGCGGTGCCTCCGCCCGCTACCCTGTTAGCACTCGCCTGGGTTGAGTGCTAAGAGCGCCCGGCGGGCGACCCGAGCCCCCTCCCTGGAGGCTCGCCGAAAACCAGACACGAACGCAGTCCAGAACCGATCGTTTTTCGTGAACGGCAAGGAGGATTGGCACGTGAACATCCGTCCACTGCACGACCGCGTGGTGGTCAAGCGCCTCGAGGCGCAGGAGCAGGTGCGCGGGGGGATCATCATCCCCGACACCGCGAAGGAGAAGCCGCAGGAGGCCGAGGTGGTCGCCGTCGGCCCCGGCAAGCTCGACGACGACGGCAAGCGCATGCCGATGGACGTCCAGCCGGGCGACCGCATCCTGATCGGCAAGTACTCGGGCAGCGAGATCAAGCTCGGCGACGAGGACTACGTGATCGTCCGCGAGGACGAGATCCTCGCCGTCCTCGCCTGACCCGCGCCGCTCCGCCGAACCACCGACTGAACCTTCAGGAGAAGAACAGATGGCAGCCAAGCAGATCATCTACTCCGAGGACGCCCGCGGGGCGATCCTGCGGGGTGTCAACCGCCTGGCCGACGCGGTCAAGGTGACCCTCGGCCCCAAGGGCCGCAACGTCGTCATCGAGAAGAAGTTCGGCTCGCCGACGATCACCAAGGACGGCGTCACCGTCGCCAAGGAGATCGAGCTCAAGGACCCGGTCGAGAACATGGGCGCGCAGATGGTGCGCGAGGTGGCGTCGAAGACCTCCGACGTCGCCGGCGACGGCACCACCACCGCCACCGTGCTCGCCCAGGCGATCTTCCGCGAGGGCTCGAAGAACGTCACCGCCGGCGCCAACCCGATGGAGCTCAAGCGCGGCATCGACGCCGCGGTGCGCGCCGCGGTGGCCGAGGTCGACCGCATGGCGAAGCCGGTCGAGGGCAGCGAGATCGCCCACGTCGGCACCATCTCGGCGAACAACGACCCGGAGATCGGCCAGATCATCGCCGAGGCGATGGAGAAGGTCGGCAAGGACGGGGTGATCACCGTCGAGGAGGCCAAGGGCCTGGAGACCACCCTCGAGGTGGTCGAGGGCATGCAGTTCGACCGCGGCTACCTGTCGCCCTACTTCGTCACCGACGCCGAGCGCATGGAGGGGGTGCTGGAGAACGTCAAGATCCTCCTCCACGAGAAGAAGATCTCCTCGATGAAGGACCTCCTGCCGGTGCTCGAGCAGGTCGCCAAGCAGGGCCGGCCGCTCCTGATCATCGCCGAGGACGTCGAGGGCGAGGCGCTGGCCACCCTGGTGGTCAACAAGCTGCGCGGCACGCTCCAGGTCGCCGCGGTCAAGGCGCCGGGCTTCGGCGACCGCCGCAAGGCGATGCTCGAGGACATC
>DATABP010000046.1:0-2928 GCA_036259515.1 Thermoanaerobaculia bacterium
GGCTGGCCGACGCCGCGCGCGGCGTCGAGCGCGACGCCGACTACTTCCTCGCCGACGAGGAGGTGCGGGGGATCGAGCGGGTGAGCGGCGAGTTCAACCTGTTCTCCGACGACCGCACCGGCCGCAACCTGCGCTGGTTCCGCTTCGACGAGGGCAAGAACGTCGTCTTCCGCATCGCCGCGGGCGGCCAGCCCGGCATCGGCGAGGAGGCGACGGGGACGGCGGTGCAGCGGGCGATCGCCGCCTGGAACGGCGCCCCCGGCACCCGCATCGCCTACGCCTTCGGCGGCGTCGCCACGGGCGGCCCCAACATGATCCGGTTCGACAACGCCGGCGACGAGATCGACGACGACTTCTCGTGCTCGAGCGGCGGCGTGCTGGGGGTCGGCGGCCCCGCCTACTCGGGGCTGGTGCAGCCGGGGCCGAACGGCCAGCACTACCACCCGATCACCAACGGCGGGGTGACGCTCAACAAGAACATCGAGTGCTTCCTCCAGCGGGTGCCGAACGGCCTCGACCAGCTCCTCGCCCACGAGCTCGGCCACACCCTGGGCTTCCACCACTCCTGCGGCGAGGGGCTCAACAGTTGCAGCGGCGCGAGCTCCGTCCAGCTCGACGCGCTGATGCACCCGAACATCCACAACGACGCCCGCGGCGCGCGGCTCGGCGACGACGACCGCGCCGCGGCGCGCGCGCTCTACCCGGGCTCGGGCGACGGCGGGGGCGGCGGCGGCGCGCCGGTCGCCGCGCCGAGCGAGCTCGCCGCCACCGCGATCTCCTCCACGCAGGTCGAGCTGACCTGGAGCGACAACTCCGACGACGAGACGCAGTTCCGGATCGAGGCGCGGCCGGCCGGCGGCTCCTTCGCGCGGGTGGCGACCACCGGCGCCAACGCCACCGGAGCGACCGTCGGCGGCCTCTCGCCGGACACCGCCTACGACTTCCGCGTCCAGGCGCGCCGCGGCGGCGCCGCCTCTCCGTTCTCGCCCGCGGCGTCGGCGACCACCCTGCCCGACGCGCCGGCCACCCCCGGCTCGCTCGCCGCCGCGTCGCTCACCGCCGACGGCGTCACCCTCACCTGGAGCGACGAGTCGGGCGACGAGATCGGCTTCGCGGTCGAGGCGCGCACGCCGTCGACCGAGGGGTGGAGCGAGATCGCCGTCGTGCCGCCCGGCACCACCGAGCTGACCCTCGCGCTGCCGACGGGCGTGCCGCACAGCTTCCGCGTCCGCGCGCTCGGCACCGAGCAGCCGTCGGAGCCCTCGGAGGTGGTCAGCGTCACCCCCGAGGCGCCCGACGCGCCGTGCGGCGGCGATCCCACCGCGCTCTGCCTCGGCCAGCGCTTCCGGGTCACCGTCGACTGGAACAACCCGCACGGCGACGGCTTCGGCGTCGGCACCGGGGCGGCCTTCGCGGGCGACCAGTCCGGCACCTTCTGGTTCTTCGATCCGGCGAACGTCGAGCTGATCGTGAAGATCCTCGACGGCACCACGCTGAACGACCACTTCTGGATCTTCCACGGCGCGCTGACCGACGTCGAGTACTGGATCAGCGTGCACGACACGGCGACCGGCCGCTCGCGCACCTACTACAACCCGCCGTTCGACCAGTGCGGCCAGCTCGACACCGCCGGCATCCCGGGCGGCGAGGAGCTGCCGGCGGCGGCCGGCAACGCGCTGATCTTCCCCAACCCGACGCCGGCGGCGGTCTCCGGCGCGGCGACCGAGTGCGGCGACGACGACACGCTGTGCCTCCTCGGCGGGCGCTTCGAGATCGAGGTCGACTGGGTGAACCAGCACGCCGGCGGCGAGACCGGCGTCGGCCACCGCGTGGCGGGCACGGACCAGACCGGCTACTTCTGGTTCTTCGACCCGGCGAACGTCGAGCTGGTCGTCAAGGCGCTCGACGCGCGGGCGGTGAACGGCCGCTTCTGGGTGTTCTTCGGCTCGCTCTCCGACGTCGAGTACACCGTGACGGTGACCGATACCGAGACCCTCCAGCAGCGCACCTACGTCAACACCCCGGGCTCGACCTGCGGCCAGTTCGACACCGCCGCCTTCCCCATCGACACCGGCGCCCTCGTCGCGCCGGCACCCTAGCCGAGCGGCCGGCCGGCGAAGACTTCGGCCGCTACCGGTCCGCTCCCGAGGTCGCCCGCGGCTCCTCCTCCCCCGGCGCGCGGCCGAAGAGCGCCGCCGCGAGCAGCACCAGGAACGGCGGCAGCAGGTGGAGGAGGAGCCGCGGCAGGCTCGACAGCACCAGGAACCGCGTGTCGACCGGCGAGGTGAGGTACACCCAGCCGTAGAACCCGGCCTGGAGCAGCAGCACCGCCGCCGCCCGCCGCGTGCGCGGCATCGCCAGCGCCAGCGGCAGGAGGAGGAGCAGCCAGGGCAGCCCGAGCCACTCGCGGGTGGCGAACGCCTCGGCCGCGGCGGCCAGCGCCACCCCCAGCCGCGCCGGATCGAGCGGCCCGGTGTTCTCCGCCGCGAAGAGGCCGTGCCGCAGGTTGAGCGCCACCCAGGGGAGGACGACGAGGAGCGGTGGCACCAGGAGGCGCGCGAGGTCGGCCGGCCTGCGCCGCTCGCCGCCCCGCCAGCCCACCAGCCCGGCGGCGACCAGCAGCGCGGCGAGCGGCACCCCCTCGATCTTGGCGCCGGCGGCGAGCGCGGCGGCGAGACCGAGGCGAAGACGGTCGCCCCGGACCGCGGCGGGATCGCTCGCGAGGCCGGGCGGCAGGAGCGCCGGCAGCGCGACGAGGAGCGCCGCCGCGATCGGCCAGTCGGCGGCGCCCGCCATGCGGTAGCCGATGCCGAACCCCGCCGTCGCCAGCGCCACCGCCGCCACCGTCCCCTGCGCCGCGTGGCGCGGCAGCCCGGCACGGGCGGCGGCGCGCCGCGCTCCCGCCACCGCCACGGCGAGGAACGCCAC
>DATABP010000047.1:0-1754 GCA_036259515.1 Thermoanaerobaculia bacterium
GCCGAGGCCGACACGACGGCGGAGCCGGCGCTCCCGGCGGACGAGGCCCCCGCCGCCGCCGGATCGCCCCGGCGCGCCGCCGGCTTCGACCGCCTCGGGCGGCGCCTCCTGGTCCCCGCGGCGCTGGCGCTCCTCGCGCTCGTCGGGCTGGCGCTCTTCGCCGACGCCCGCCAGCTCGCCGCCGCCGTCGCCGGCTTCGACCCGCGGCTCCTGGTGCCCGTGCTGGCGCTCTCGCTGGTCAACTACGGGCTGCGCTTCGCCCGCTGGCAGCTCTACCTCGGCCACCTCGGCTCGAGGCTCCCGGCCGGCGCCAGCCTCGGCGTCTTCCTCGTCGGGTTCCTCCTCTCGGTGACCCCCGGCAAGGCCGGCGAGCTGGGCAAGGCGTGGCTGGTCCGCGCGCTCGGCGGCGGCCGGGCGCTGCCGGCGGTCTCGGCGGTCCTCGCCGAGCGGGTGACCGACCTCCTGGCGGTCGTGCTCCTCGTCTCGCTCGGCGCCCTGGCGCTGCCCGGCGGCGGCTGGGTCTGCCTGGCCGGCGTCGCCGCGGTCGCCGCCGTCGTGCTGCTCCTCTCCCCGGGCCTCCTCGCCGCCGGCCTGGCGCTCGCCGCCGCCGCCTGGGGCGCCGAGGGGGTGGGCTTCTGGCTGGTGGTCGGCGACTACGCCCCGGGCGCCGAGCTGGCCCGCAGCGTCTTCGACTACTCCGCCTCGACGCTCGCCGGCGCGCTGTCGATGCTCCCCGGCGGCCTCCTCGCCACCGAGGGCAGCCTCGCCGCGCTCCTCGACGCCCAGGGCCTGGGCAACGCCGCCGCCGCCTCGGCCACCCTGATCTCCCGGGCGGCGACGCTGTGGTTCGCGGTGGCGCTGGGGCTCGCGGCGCTGCCCTGGGTGCTCCGCGCGGTGCGGCGGCACGGGACGGATTGACGCGCGTCACCGCCGGCGCGCCAGCGCGTGCCCCGCGGCGGCCAGCGCGATCACCCCCACCGCCACCAGCCGCTTCGCCGCCGCCGCCGCCAGCGCCACCGGCGCCGGCACCCCGACCAGCCCGGCCGCGAGCACGACGATCCCCTCGGTGACACCGAAGGCCGCCGGGGTGACGCTGAGCAGCACCGCGAAGGCGACCAGCGCCGCGACGAGGAGCGCCCCGGCCGCGCCGAGCGGCGCGGCGAGGAGCGCGAAGCTGGCGAAGATCGACCCCGCCGAGGCCGCCAGGTTGAGGGCCAGCCACAAGAGCAGCCGCCCGCGCCGCACGCTGCCCAGCCGCTCAATCCCCTCGCGCACCCGGCCGGCGACCCCGGCGAGCCCGGCGAGCGAGCGCGGCCGCGGCAGCCGCCCGGCGAGCGCCACCGCCGCCAAGCCTCCGACGCCGACCACCGCGAACGCCGCCGCCAGCGGCCCCGCCGGCGTCCCCTCCGGCAGGTCGAGCAGCGCGATCGCCGCCAGCCCGCCGGCCGCGGCGAGCGCGAAGTGGAGCACGTAGGTGGCCGCCTGGAGGCCGAAGAAGTGGCTGTACGGCAGCCGGTGGACGCGCTTGAGGTAGAGCGCCCGCATGCCGGTGCCGCCGACCAGCGGCGCGAGGTGGTTGGCGACCGTCGTCCAGGTCGACAGCTCGAACGCCTCGCGCACCCCCAGCCGCGCCCCGAGCGGCCGCGCCAGCTCGCGGTTGATCAGCCCGCGCAGGGCGAGCATCGCCGCCTCGCAGAGGGCCACCGGCAGGAGGAACGCCGGCACGAGGTCGGTCTCGCGCACCAGCAGCTCGC
>DATABP010000048.1:0-5379 GCA_036259515.1 Thermoanaerobaculia bacterium
GGTGGGTGGGGGTCGGTTCGTCGCCTTCTCAGGGGGTGAGAACGCGACGTTCGCGCGATTCGTCGCCTTCCGAGGGGGTGAGAACGCGGCGTTCCCGCAGAACGGGCCGTTCTCAGGGCCTGCGGACGGCCCCTCCCGCCGTCGCGACCCCGTTCCGAGGTGCTGCGAACGCCCTGTCGGCGGAGATCGACGCGTTCGGAGGTGCTGCGAACGACCCGTTTCGCGCCTTCGTCCCGTTCCGAGGTGCTGCGAAGGCGACGGATCGTCGATCCGTCCGGTTCTCGGCGGCGTGCCGCGCCCTTCGTCGTGGAAACGCCGATCTCGGGAGCATCCATCGCGGCTGGAGTCCTGGTCTCTGCGTGCAGGATCCTCCCTCGCGCCCCGCCCGCTCTCCCCGCCGCCGCCGCTCCCGCCCGAGCCCCCGCCGTTCCGCGGTTGCCCCGCCCTCTCTCCCCCGGTAGGATGCGCCGCCGATGAAAGTCTTCGTGGCGCGGGAAGAGCGGGCCGAGACGCGGGTGGCGGCGACGCCGGAGACGGTGCGCAAGATGGTCAAGGCGGGGTGGGAGGTGACCGTCGAGCGCGGGGCCGGGGAGGCGTCGTACCTGCCGGACGGCGAGTACGCCGACGCCGGAGCCCGCCTCGCCGCGGACGCCGCGGCCGCCTGGGGAGAGGCCGACGCCGTGCTGGTGGTGCGCGCGCCGGCGGCCGAGCGGGCGGCGCGGATGCGGCGCGGGGCGCTCGTCGTCGGCCTCCTGGCGCCGCACGCCAATCTCGACCTGGTGCGCGCGCTCGCCGACCGCGGCGTCGACGCCATCGCCCTCGAGCTGGTGCCGCGGATCAGCCGCGCGCAGTCGATGGACGCGCTCTCGTCGCAGGCCAACATCGCCGGCTACAAGGCGGTGCTCCTCGCCGCCGGCGCGCTCCCCCGCTACTTTCCGCTGCTGATGACCGCCGCCGGCACCATCCGGCCGGCCAAGGTGGTGGTGATGGGCGCCGGGGTGGCCGGGCTCCAGGCGGTGGCGACGGCGAAGCGGCTCGGGGCGCAGGTCGAGGTCTCCGACGTCCGCGAGGCGGTGCGCGAGCAGGTGCAGTCGCTCGGCGCGCGGTTCATCGACCTGCCGGCGAGCGAGGGCGCCGAGGACGCCGGCGGCTACGCCCGGGAGATGGGCGAGGACTTCCTGCGCCGGCAGCGCGAGATCGTCGCCCGCCACGTCGCCGCCGCCGACGTGGTGATCACCACCGCCCTCGTGCCCGGCAAGCCGGCGCCGCGGCTCGTCACCCGCGAGATGATCGAGGCGATGAGGCCCGGCTCGGTGATCGTCGACCTCGCGGTGGAGCAGGGCGGCAACGTCGAGCTGTCTCGCGCCGGCGAGACGGTGGTGCACGGCGGCGTGCGGGTGCTGGGGCCGCCGAACCTCGCCGCCGAGATGCCGCTCGACGCCTCCACCGTCTACGCCCGCAACCAGCTCGCCCTGCTCGAGACGCTGGTGCGCGACGGAGCGCTGTCCCTCGACCTCGACGACGAGGTGGTCGCCGGCGCGCTCCTCGTCCACCAGGGCGAGGTGCGCCACGCGCCGACCGCCGCGGCGCTCGGAAAGGTGGCCGCCGGATGATGGGACCGCTCCTCATCTCGATCTACGTCTTCGTGCTGGCGATGTTCGTCGGCGTCGAGATCATCAACAAGGTGCCGCCGACGCTCCACACGCCGCTGATGAGCGGCGCCAACGCGATCTCCGGCATCACCATCGTCGGCTCCCTCTACGCGGCGCAGACCGCCGAGCCGACGGTGTCGAACCTGCTCGGCGGCGTCGCCATCGCGCTCGCCACGGTCAACGTGATCGGCGGCTTCCTGGTCACCGACCGCATGCTCGCCATGTTCCGGCAGCGGAAGGCCGGGCGGCCGGCGGCGCGCAAGGAGGAGCGGTGAGCGGCGCCGCCGTCGACCAGGTCCTCGTCCCGCTCCTCTACCTCCTCTCGGCGGTCCTCTTCGTCTTCGGGATCAAGGGGCTGACCCGGGTGCGCACGGCGCGCCGCGGCAACCTGATCGCCGCCGGCGCGATGCTCCTCGCGGTGGTCGCCACGCTGCTCGAGCTCGGCGCCATCGACTACCGCTGGATCCTCGCCGGCGTGGTGGTCGGCGGCGCGGTCGGGGCGATCGCCGCGGTGCGCGTGCCGATGACCTCGATGCCCGAGTTCGTGGCCCTGTTCAACGGCGCCGGCGGCGGCGCCTCGGCGCTGGTGGCGCTGTCGATCCTCTACCTCGAGCTGGTCGAGACGCCCACCCACGGCCTGACGAACGCCACCGCCGCCCGGGCGCTGGGGCCGGACTCGGCGCTGTCGTCGGTGCTCTCGATCCTGATCGGCGCGGTCACCTTCTCGGGCTCGCTCGTCGCCTACCTCAAGCTCGCCGGCAAGGTCGTCCCCGGCCACCCGGTGCTGCTCCCCGGGCGCCACCTGTGGAACGCGCTCCTCCTCCTGGGCGGGCTGGGGATCGGCGTGTGGAGCGTCTACCTGGTCACCGAGCCGGGAACGGTGTTCGCCGCCGCGGTGGTGGTGACGGCGCTCGCGCTCCTCCTCGGCGTCGGCCTGGTCGTCCCGATCGGCGGCGCCGACATGCCGGTGGTCATCTCGCTGCTGAACTCCTACTCCGGGCTGGCGGCGGCGGCGACCGGCTTCGTGATCAACAACAACCTGCTGATCATCAGCGGCGCCCTGGTCGGCGCCTCCGGGCTGATCCTCACCCAGATCATGTGCGTGGCGATGAACCGCTCGCTCGCCAACGTGCTGTTCGGCGGCTTCGGCGCCGAGGCCGGCGGCGCGCCGGCGGCCGGCGGCGGCGAGTACGGCCCGGTGCGACAGGCGAGCCCGGAAGAGGCGGCGATGATCCTGGAGAGCGCCGAGAGCGTCGTCTTCGTCCCCGGCTACGGCCTGGCGGTGGCGCAGGCGCAGCACATCGTCCGCGAGCTGGCCGACGTGCTGGCCGACCGCGGCGCCCGCGTCTCCTACGGCATCCACCCGGTGGCCGGCCGCATGCCCGGCCACATGAACGTGCTCCTCGCCGAGGCCGACGTCCCCTACGAGCAGCTCCTGGAGATGGACGCGGTCAATCCCGAGTTCCGCGAGACCGACGTGGTGATCGTCGTCGGCGCCAACGACGTGGTCAACCCGGCGGCGCAGAACGTCCCCGGCAGCCCGATCGCCGGCATGCCGGTGCTCCGCGTGTGGGAGGCGAAGACGACGATGGTGATCAAGCGCTCCCTCGGCGCCGGCTTCGCGGGGATCAAGAACGAGCTCTTCGAGTACCCCAACAACCTGATGATCTTCGGCGACGCCAAGCAGGTCCTCCAGGAGCTGGTCGCCGAGCTCAAGCAGGCGGCGGCGTAGGCCGCCGGGCGCCGCTCCCCCGGCGGCGGCTTCCGCGCTGCGGCGAGAGACGGCGGCACGCGACCGCTTCCGCAGCCGCAAACCTCGCCGCCACAGTCGTTTGGCCGCTTCCGCGCTGCGGCGCTTCCTTGCGCGGTTTCCGGGGTGCCGGTAGAATGGGCGCGTCGTACGCGGTGCCGTGGCCGTCCGGCCGCCGGCGCCGATCGAGACTGTCGAGACGTACGCTCCGCCGAGACCGACGGCCGCGCCGTGACCGGGTCGATCGCGAGCCGTCGAGACCCACCCCTGGAGAGGCCATGGCCCACGCGAGACTGATCCTCGACGACGGACGGGAGGTCGAGCTCCCGGTGGTCGTGGGGAGCGAGGGCGAGAGGGCGATCGACGTCGGCGCCCTGCGCGCCCAGACCGGCACGATCACCCTCGATCCCGGATACGGCAACACCGGCTCGTGCCTGAGCGAGATCACCTTCATCGACGGAGAGGAGGGGGTGCTGCGCTATCGCGGCTACCCGATCGAGCAGGTCGCCGAGCGGGCGGACTTCGTCGACGTCTGCTACCTCCTGATCTACGGCCACCTGCCGACCCAGAAGCAGCTCGCCGAGTTCCAGCAGCGGCTGACCTACCACAGCCTGCTCCACGAGGACATGAAGAAGTTCTTCGAGGGCTACCCGCCGTCGGCGCACCCGATGGCGATCCTCTCCTCGATGGTGGCGTCGCTGTCGACCTACTACCCGGACGACGAGAAGGAGAACCTGGGGCTCAACATCGTCCGCCTGATCGCCAAGGCGAAGACGATCGCCGCCTTCTCGTACAAGAAGACGATCGGCCAGCCGTTCATCTACCCGCGGAACGACCTCGGCTACTGCGCCAACTTCCTGCACATGATGTTCGCGGTGCCGTCCGAGGAGTACGCGGTGCCGCCGGTGATGCGCGACGCGCTGAACCTGCTCCTCATCCTCCACGCCGACCACGAGCAGAACTGCTCGACCTCCACGGTGCGCATGGTCGGCTCGTCGGGCGCCAACCTCTTCGCCTCGATCTCCGCCGGCATCTCGGCGCTGTCCGGCCCGCTCCACGGCGGCGCCAACCAGAAGGTGATCGAGATGCTGGAGCGCATCCGCAACGACGGCGGCAACTACCGGAAGTACGTCGACCTGGCGAAGGACAAGGACTCCGAGTTCCGGCTGATGGGCTTCGGCCACCGCGTCTACAAGAACTTCGACCCGCGGGCGAAGATCCTCAAGCGCACCGCCGACCGCGTGCTCGCCGAGCTCGGCACCAACGACCAGCTCCTCGACATCGCCAAGGGGCTCGAGGAGGTGGCGCTGACCGACGAGTACTTCGTCGAGCGCAAGCTCTACCCGAACGTCGACTTCTACAGCGGCATCATCTACCGCGCGATGGCCATCCCCACCGAGATGTTCACCGTGATGTTCGCGCTCGGGCGGCTGCCCGGCTGGATCGCGCAGTGGCGCGAGTTGCGGAAGGACCCGCGGAACCGGATCAACCGGCCGCGGCAGATCTACGTCGGCGCGACCGCCCGCGACTACGTGCCGATCGAGGAGCGGCGGCCGGCGGAGGAGCGGGCACCGGAGCCGGTGGCGGCGCGCTGAGGGGCGCCGGCAGCGGCGTCAGGAGCGCGGTCGAGGGCGGCGCCGCGGCGGCGGGAGCCGCCTCGGCCGGAGCGCCCCCCGTCTCGCCGCGCCGCGCCGCCTTGCGGTGGGCGATCCGCTCGGCGCGCTCGGCCAGCCAGTCGCGGCTCCTGTCGCGCAGCTCCTCCACCTTGCCGAGGAGCTTCGGCCACGGCTTGAGCGACCAGCGCAGGAAGCGGTCGGCGGCGTCGCTGACCAGCGACAGGAGCGCCACCCCCGCGAGGATGGTGACGATCCCCTGGAGCCCGGGCAGGAAGAGCCCCGCCACGCCGACGATCACCAGCAGCACGGCGCACACCATGAGCCCGGCGCGCAGCCACACCGGGAACGGCGGGTGCGGCCC
>DATABP010000049.1:0-4414 GCA_036259515.1 Thermoanaerobaculia bacterium
CCGCGCTCCGATCCGAGCACTACCACGAGGGCCCGAGCGGGCCCGGGGAGGCATTCGTGCGGACGACGGCATCGCGACGGAACGGCGGGAAGACCTTCGGCGGAGGCGGCGCGATCGCGCTGGCGGCGGCGCTGGCCTGGATGGCGGCGAGCGCGCCGGCGGAAGCGCAGCAGCCGGCCTCCCCACCCCCCTCGCCTCCGCCCGCCGAAACGCCGGCCGCACCCGCGGCCGCGGCACCGCTGGGCAACGCGAACGACGGCGACTGCGCCTTCTGCGACGGCGCCAGCAAGTCCGTCCTCGCGCTGAACTGCCTGACCGCCGGCGAGCTGTGCGCCGACTCCCCGAAGGGCCTGTGCGCCTTCTGGGGGTGCCTCTGCGCCGCCGCCGCGGAGTGCTCGAACGACCCCTCGTCGCCGCGGTCGTGCGAGAAGCAGTGCGCCGCCTGCGCCTCGGGCAACCCGAGCGTCCTGTGCGACGAGGACGCGCTGGTCTCCGGCCCGGTGTCGATCGTGTGGAAGGACACCCAGGAGGACCGGTCGCTGACCGACCTCGTCCTCGGCTACCGCTCCGACGGCACCAAGGTGACCGTCGACGCCCGCGATCTCGAGTGGCAGCTCGGCGAAAGCCTCAGGGTCTCATCCGGGGTGCCGTACGTCGTGCCGCTCTCCTACTGGGAGCTGGAGTTCGTCGTCTTCGATCCCACCAAGAGCGACGTCGGGCTCCGCTTCGAGAGCTCGGGCGGCCTCGGCGAGGAGCGCTGGAAGGAGTGCGGGTTCGAGGGTCGCTCGGAGATGGGCAAGCCGGTGACGATCACCATCTGGGGCAACGAGCGCTGGGACATCGGCCTGCCGAGCGGCACCTGCAGCAACGGCCTGATCCAGACCGGGGAGGTCCACCCGCAGCCGCCGCCCCCGCCGCCGTACTCGCTGACGCCCGCCCACGTCGACCTCGCGGTCGGCGACCAGGGCCTGGCACAGCTCTCGATCGCCGAGATCGACGGCACGCGGGTGACGTTCCAGCTCAGCGGCGTCAGCCCACTGCTCGCCGGCTCCGAGGCGACGCTCGACCTGTCGCTGCCGGGGGCGGTGATCACCGCCGGCCGCGCGGCCGAGCCGGCGCGCGGGGCGACCGTGACCGGTGTCGCGTTGGGCGACGACCAGTCCGTGCGGCTCACCTTCGCCCCCACCGAAAACGGCTGGTGGACCTACTTCGACGTCGTCCTGGCGGCCGCGAAGACCGTCGACGGCAGCGCCACCCTCACCTGGCCGGAGCTGCCGCCGACCACCGCGAAGCTGACGCTGACAAAGAACGACTGACGGCGGAGCGACCGCGTTCGGCGGCTCAGGCGTCCCCGTCCGCCACGATCGCCGTCCCCGCGTCTCCCGCCACCGCCGCCGCCAGGTGCTCGACGTCGGTGATCAGCACCTGGCGGCCGGTGGCCTCGACGAACTCGATGGCGGCGCGGATCTTGGGGCCCATCGAGCCGGCGGGGAACTGGCCCTCGGCGAGCAGGCGGCGGGCCTCGGCGAGGGGGAGGCGCGGCAGCGGGCGCTCGTCGGGAGTGCCGAAGTCGGCCATCACCTGCGGCACGCCGGTGAGCACCACGAAGAGGTCGGCGCCGAGGTCGCGCGCGAGGAGCGAGGAGGTGAGGTCCTTGTCGATCACCGCCTCGATGCCGTCGAGCCGGCCGTCGTCGCGGCGCACCACCGGCACGCCGCCGCCGCCGCCGGCGATCACCACGTCGCCGCCGGCGAGCAGGCGGCGCAGCGTCGGCACGCCGAGGGCCTCGAGCGGGCGCGGGCTGGCGACCACCTTGCGCCAGCCGCGGCCGGCGTCCTCGACCATCTCCCAGCCGTGGTCGCGGCGCAGCGTGTCGGCGCGCCAGCGGGAGAAGAAGGGGCCGATCGGCTTCGACGGCGCGGCGAAGCCGGGGTCGTCGCGGTCGACGACGACCAGGGTCATCAGCGTCGAGACCTGACGCTCCGATCCGACGGCGGCGAGGCGGTTCCTGAGCGCCGCCTCGAGCAGGAAGCCCATCCCGCCCTGGGTCTGGGCGACCGCCACGTCGAGGGTTCCGGGCGGCACCTTGGTCGCCGCCTCCTCCATCTGGATCAGCACCTGGCCGACCTGCGGTCCGTTACCGTGGACGACGAGGAGGTCGAGCCCCTGGCGCTCGACGAGATCGACCAGCCACTCGGCGGCCGCCTCGGCGCGGCGCTTCTGCTCGTCGACGGTGCCGTGGTCCTCCGGCGCGAGGAGCGCGTTGCCGCCGAAGGCGACGACCGCCAGCCGCCGAGGCGACGGCTCCCCGGCGCTCACGGCTCGTCGCGCACCAGCGGCATGGTCATGCAGCGCGGGCCGCCGCGGGCGCGGGACAGCTCGTTGCCGGTGAGCGCCACCACCGTCGGGCCGGCGTCGAGCAGCGGCTCGGAGCCGGCCGCCGCCTCCTGCTCGCCGACCACCCGCCAGCCGCGGCGCGCCAGCTCGTCGAGCGTGCGGTGGTTGCGGGCGTAGAGGAAGATCACCCCCGGCGCGACGGCGAAGGCGTTGGCGCCGTCGGTCCACTGCTCGCGGTCCTGGTCGAGGAGGTCGGAGCCGCCGCAGGGGACGAGGTCGAGGTCGATGCCCACCGCGTCGAGCGCCTTGCGCACCGACGGCCGCACCGCGAACGACACGCTCGGCGCCTCGAGGTCCACGTGGTAGACGTAGACCGAAGGCGCCTGCGCCGACGAGGGCTCGATCACCGGCCGGTACGCCAGGCAGGTGCCGTGGTCGATCAGCGTGAACACCGTGTCGAGATGCATGTAGCTCCGCCGCGGCGGCAGCTCGACGAGGAGGAGGTGCCGGAACGGCGTCTGCTCGCGGCGCAGGTACTCGGCGAGCTGCTCGACGCCGCCGCGGTTGGTGCGCACGCTGATCCCGATCAGGATCACCTCGGGGCTGGCCACGATCACGTCGCCGCCCTCGAGCGTCGGGTTGGGGTGGACGCGCGGCGGGTTGCCGGCCGAGGGCGGCGGCGCGTCGATCTCGAAGAGGTCGGCGGCGGCGCCGGCCAGGCTCGGCGCGTGCTCGAACAGCGCGCGGGCGAGGAGCGCCTCGCGCTCGCGGGCGTCGGTGGCCATCGCGGCGATCACCACGCGGTCGCCGAGCACCGTCTGCGGGTCGCGCTGGAAGAAGTAGTTGGGCACCGGATCGAGGTCGAACGCGACGCCGCCCGGGGCGCGCAGGCCGGCGAGGAGCGCCGCCGCCAGCTCGGCCGGCGCCAGCCCCTCCAGCCGCTCGACCACCCCGCGCGCCACGCCGTAGGTGCCGCCCAGCTCGCGCAGCAGGTAGCCGCGGCCGGCCTCGGTGGCGAGCGCCTCGGCGAGCAGGTCCTCGGCGTCGAGCACCTCGGCGCCGGCGCGCTCGAGCACCCGGCGGAAGGTCTCGTGCTCGAAGCGCGCGTCGTCGCCGAACAGGATGTCCTCGAACAGCAGCCGCTCCATCATCGCCGGCGTCATCTCGTCGATCTCGCGCCCCGGCTCGTGGAGGAGCACGCGGCGCAGCCGCCCGATCTCGGAGGTCACGTGGAGTCGCATGGTGCGGGGCTGCCGGCGGGCACGTCGGCCGGCGGGAAGATGGCGACTCTAGCAGAGGGGCGGGCTCGGCCGGCCGCTACTCGCCGCGCGGGCTGGGCTCCTCGCGGCCGTCGAGGTAGAGGCCGACCAGCGCGACCACCCGGCCGGAGGCGTCGCGGTCGAAGCGGACGCGGAAGTCGTCGAGCTCGCCGACCAGGAAGGCGTCGCCGCCGACCGGGTGGAGCGGGTGGCGCGCGCCCTCGCCGCGGCGGTAGACGAGCCGGCCGCCCTCGACCTCGACGATCCGCGGCCCGTAGCTCCCGGCGTAGGCGGCGAGCTCGGCGGCCGACAGCTCGACCGTCTTCGCGCGGTCGGCGAGCATCGCCGCCGTCCAGGCGAGCTCGCGGCGCTGGTCGGGATCCACGGCCTTCTCCGCCAGCGTCTCGAGCGCCAGCCGGTGGGCGCGGTCGAGCGCCTGGTCGGCCGGCACCTCGACGTGCGGCGCCACCCCGGTGCCCTCCCAGTTGGTGCCGGTGACCGGGTTGATGGCGCGGCCGAAGGGCACCATCGCGCGCACCGGGTAGCCTTCGATCGCGTGCGCCTCGACCGGGTGGGCGCCGCCGCCGGTGGTCTCGCCGACGATCGTCGCGCGCTCCAGGTTGCGCAGGTTGTAGGTGAACTCCTCGGCGGCCGAGAAGGTGCGCCGGCTGGTCAGGACGTAGACCGGCACCTCGGCCATCCGCCGGCCGTCGACGTGCGCCTGGGTCCAGAACTGCTCGGTGCGGTCGCCCCGGCGGATGTAGAAGCTGTTGAGGTGGGTGGGCTCGGCGAAGAGGTAGCTCGACAGGAGCTGGATC
>DATABP010000050.1:0-3832 GCA_036259515.1 Thermoanaerobaculia bacterium
CTCGCCCTCGTCGCGCGGCTGTGGCCGACCACCGACCCCGGGCACGCCGAGCCGCTGCGGGCGGCCAGCATCGTCACCCAGGAGGACCTGGGCGGCCAGCGGACCGACTTCCTCAACGACGCCGAGCTCCGCAACGCCCCCGACAACCACCCCTGGCGCCGCGGCGCGGGGCTGCCGATCCTGCTCTTGACCGGGCTGGCGCTGATGCGCGCCGACCGGCAGCCGACGATCCGTCAGATGTACGAGGTGGCCGAGCTCGGCAAGCCGCCCGGCGAGCCGACCCGAGCGCCGGAGTTCTTCCGCCTGGTGGTCGACGAGCGGCAGCCGCGGATCGCCGGCGAGGCGCTCGACTACCGCGACGAGGTCCTGGCCCAGATCTACGACCCGGGCGACCCGGCGCCGAAGCGCGAGCTGGTGTTCCACGTCGAGGTCTCCGACCAGGGCACCACCAGGAACCTCCTCGGGCTGGTCGAGACGCGCGCCATCCGCGGCTGGCGGCGGATCGGGCGGCTGACCTTCACCGAGGCGGCCGCCTCCTACAACGGCGACTTCGTCTTCCACGTCCACCACCCGACCTGGCGGGAGGACCGGAACGACCCGGCGACCGGCGTCCGGGCGGGCGGCCGGAAGGTCCGCTAGCCGCCGGCCGACCCGCTCGGCGCGCCGCTACTCGGCCGCGAACTCCTGCGCGTACGGCGGGTCGCCGTGGGCGGGGAGGACGACCAGGAACTCGTGCGCCGTCGCGGCGTGGCAGCGGTTGCAGCCGGCGATCAGCGCCTCGTAGGCGGCCTGCGCCTCCGGCCAGCGCCCCGCCTCCACCGCCCTCCGCAGGGGCGCCCGCAGGGGGTCGACGATCACCTGCGCGGTGCGGGCGATCGGGATGCCCTCGGACTCCTCGATCTCGCCGACCTCCTCCAACACCTCGTCGACCTCGTCGAGGTAGAAGCCGGCGAGCGGCTGGTTCCCGGCGGCGATGGCGTAGCCGAGCTTGGTGGCGAAGCGGTGGAGCTCGGCCATCGGGCGGGCCAGCTCGACGACCTCCTCCTCCTCGTGTTCTCCCTCGTCGACCTCCGGCGCGTCCGCCGCGTCCTCCTCCGCCGCCGGCCTCTCCGGCACGCGGCCGGCCATGTCCGACGGATCGGCGGGCGAGCAGGCGGCGCAGAGCACGAGCGGGCAGGCGAGGAGCAGGGCGGCGAGGCGGTCGAGCATGCGGCGAGGCTCCGGCGGGAGGTTGTTGAGATCGCGTCTCAGCAGGGCTTCGTCGATTGTGGACCGCCGCGGTCCGGATCGTCAACCCCGCCGCCGTTGACAGCCCCCCGCCCGCCCCCTTAGATTCAGACGTGCACCCCGCGACGACCTCCGCCGCGCCTCCTCCCACCGCCGAGGCCCCCCGCGCGGCACGCATCGTCGCCGCCATCCCGGCCCGCTACGGCTCCACCCGCCTGCCCGCCAAGCCGCTCGTCGAGCTCGCCGGGCGGCCGATGATCGAGCACGTCTACCGGCGCGCCGCCGCCGCCCCCGGCCTGGCGCGGGTGGTGGTGCTGACCGACGACGAGCGGATCGGCGCCGCCGTCGAGCGCTTCGGCGGCGAGTGGGAGATGACGCCGCCCGACTGCGCCAGCGGCACCGACCGCATCGCCTGGGCCGCCCGCGCCTGGGAGGACGCCGACGCGGTGGTCAACGTGCAGGGCGACTGGCTGATCGAGCCGGCGCTGATCGGCCGCCTCGCCGACCACCTCGCCGGCCATCCCGAGGACGCCGTGGCCACCCTGGCGGTTCCGGCGGCGGCCGAGGAGATGGGCGACCCCGCGGCGGTCAAGGTGGTCTGCGACCTCCAGGGCTACGCGCTCTACTTCTCGCGCGCCGCGATCCCCTGGCCGCGCAACGCGGTGGCTCCCGAGGACGGCGGCCCGCGGCCGCTCAAGCACTGGGGGATCTACGGCTACCGGCGCGAGACCCTGCTGGCGCTCGCCGCGCTGCCGCCCTCGCCGCTCGAGCGCGCCGAGTCCCTCGAGCAGCTCCGCGCGCTCGAGAACGGCCTCCGCATCCGGGTGCTGGCGGTCGAGGGCCGGGCGGTGGGGATGGACACGCCGGAGGACGTCGCCCGCGTCGCGGCGGCGATCGAACGAGACGAGCTGCTCCAACGACACCAGCGAGAGAGGACCTGAGATGGCGGCCAAATACATCTTCGTCACCGGCGGCGTGGTGTCGTCCCTCGGCAAGGGGGTGGCGGCGGCCTCGGTGGGCGCCATCCTCGAGGCGCACGGCTTCAAGGTGACGCTGATGAAGCTCGACCCCTACGTCAACGTCGACCCGGGGACGATGTCGCCGTACCAGCACGGCGAGGTCTACGTCACCGACGACGGCGCCGAGACCGACCTCGACCTCGGCCACTACGAGCGCTTCACCCACGCCGTCACCTCGAAGCGCCACAACTTCACCACCGGCAAGATCTACGAGACGGTGATCGAGAAGGAGCGCCGCGGCGACTACCTGGGGAAGACCGTGCAGGTGATCCCCCACGTCACCGACGAGATCAAGGACGTGATGCGCAGGGTGGCCGACGACCACGACGTGGTGATCGTCGAGATCGGCGGCACGGTGGGCGACATCGAGTCGCTCCCCTTCCTCGAGGCGATCCGCCAGTTCCGCCAGGAGCTGGGGCGCGGCAACGCGGTGAACATCCACCTGACGCTGGTGCCCTTCATCGCCGCCGCCGACGAGCTCAAGACCAAGCCGACCCAGCACTCGGTGCGCGAGCTGCGCGCCATCGGCATCTCGGCCGACGTGCTGCTCTGCCGCTGCGACCGCGCGCTGCCCGAGGACGTCAAGCGCAAGATCGCGCTCTTCTGCAACGTCGACCCCGACCAGGTGATCGCCGCCCGCGACGTGGAGACGATCTACGAGGTGCCGCTGATGTTCTGCCGCGAGGGGCTCGACGCCATCCTCCTCGAGCTCCTGAACCTCCCCCGCTACGAGCGCGACATGGGCCAGTGGGAGCAGCTCGTCAGCCGCATCAAGCACCCCAAGCACCGGGTGCGGGTGGGGATCGTCGGCAAGTACGTCGAGCTGCCGGACGCCTACAAGAGCCTCAACGAGGCGCTCACCCACGGCGGGGTGGCGAACGACGCGGCGGTCGAGCTGGTCTACCTGAACGCGGAGGAGCTGGAGGGCGACGCCTGGCCGCACCAGCTCGCCGAGGTCGACGCGCTCCTCGTCCCGATCGGCTTCGGCCACCGCGGCACCGAGGGGAAGATCCGCGCCGTCCGCTACGCCCGCGAGCACCGGGTGCCCTTCTTCGGCATCTGCCTGGGGATGCAGTGCTCGGTGATCGAGTACGCCCGGAACGTCTGCGGCATCGCCGGCGCCACCTCCGCCGAGTTCGACGCCGAGACCGAGCAGGCGGTGATCTACAAGCTGCGGGACCTCCTCGGCGTCGAGGAGATGGGCGGCACGATGCGGCTCGGCGCCTACCCTTGCCACATCAAGGAGGGCACGCTGGCCCACCGCGTCTACGGCACGACCCGGATCAGCGAGCGCCACCGCCACCGCTACGAGGTCAACCAGAAGTACCTCGACCGCCTGGTCGGCGGCGGGCTCGTGGTTTCCGGGCTGTCGCCGGACGGCAAGTTCGTCGAGATCGTCGAGATCGCCGACCACCCCTGGTTCCTCGGCTGCCAGTTCCACCCCGAGTACAAGAGCCGCCCCACCGAGCCGCACCCGCTGTTCGTGTCGTACATCGCCGCCGCGCTGGCGCACAAGCAGCGGCGGGAGCGGGGGGAGGAGGCGGGCGCCGCGGCCCGGCGCGGGGCGGCGGCCGAGCCGGTGCCGG
>DATABP010000051.1:0-3403 GCA_036259515.1 Thermoanaerobaculia bacterium
GTTGGCGCCCGCGGCGCCGCCCGCCGGCGCTTCCGCCACCTCGACGTTCGACGCCAGCCGCAGCTCGCCGGGCGCCTCGGACGGCTCGCCGGCCCGCTGGTGGGCCACCGCCAGGTAGTCGGGCCGCGCGGTGGCGAGGAAGAAGAGCGCCGTCGCCGGCGTCTGCGCCTCGGTCGCCTGCCAGTAGGCCGAGTTGCGCTCGGCGTCGGCGATCTTGATCGGGGTGATGTGCGAGCCGCCGATCAGCGGCTTGAAGTGCAGCACCCACTCCTCGCTGAACAGGCCGATGTTGATGAACACGCGGTTGAGCGCGCCCAACGCGCCCACCGAGTCGGCGCCGTCCTTGAGCACCCGCGGTGTGAGCACCGTGTCCGGCTCCTGGTAGAAGGCGGCGAGCGGGCTGTCGGACGGCACGTACTCGTTGAGCTGCTTGTTGTCGAGGCCGCCGCCGGCGAGCGTCTCGCGACCCCACTTCGAGGCGATCTCCAGCCGCGCCGCGAGGTCGTAGACGGCGTTCATCGTGCGCGGGTTGTTGATCTGGTCGGAGGAGACGAACGAGGTGTCGAGCGCGCCCGGCCGCGAGGTGTGGAAGAGCTGCCAGGCGAAGTTCGCCTCGTCGGGGTTCCACATGAAGATGCGGTCGATCCAGAAGTACTGCGCGCCGGGGTTGCTGTTGAGGTTCGCCCAGGTCGGGTTCTCGGGGTCCTCCGGCGGGTTCGTCGGGTTGGGGCCGACGTGGCAGAAGCCGCACGACATGCCCACCCGGTACGGCTTGATCAGGTCCTTGCGCAGGTAGTAGTCGGGATCGGTGTAGTAGCGCTCGGGGTCCCAGTCGGCCTCGGCCGCCTCGTCGAACGCCGGGTTGGGGAAGAGCCGGAGCCCGATGATGCCGGTGCCGTAGCCGTAGTAGGAGCCGACCGGCACGTTCTCGCCGCGGGCGCCGGTCCGCACCCCCGGGTACTTCTCCTCGTTCTCGAACGGATCGGGCGGGCAGTCGGGGCTGCGCACGTCGAGCCACAGCCCGTAGCGGTCGGCGCGCGGCCCGGTCGCCTTCTGGAAGCACGGCTCGTTGACCACGCCCAGGTACTGCCAGCGGTTGTCGCGGCTGAACTTCAGGCTGGGATGGTTGGAGAGCGTCTTCAGGAGGTCGAGGGCGCCCAGGCTCTCGCGCGAGAGGTAGTCCCAGAAGCGGTCGTTGCCGGCCGTCCACACGTTCCAGTTGTTGCGCCCGGTGGCCACCTGGGCCACCGCGTCGGCGGGGGAGATGCCGGGCACGAACGGCTCGAGCAGCGCCTGCACCGCCTGCGGATTGCGGGTGACGCCGTAGTCCATCTCCGCGAAGTAGTCCTCGGTGGCGCCGGGGAAGGTCTCGGCGGTGCGGCCGGCGGCCAGCGCCTCGTCCTGCACCGTGCCGGGACGGGGCTGCCGGTTCTCGATCAGGTTCCAGACCACCACCACCGCGACCAGCAGGACGACGACTGCGACTGCGATCAGCACTTTCTTCTTCATGGTTGGCTCCGCTCGAAGTTCTCCATCTCCGGCTCCGCTCCATGCGACGGCGTTACCCGACGCCACCAGGCCTCGGGCGGTGTTCGGCCGCCGGAGCTACGTACTCGCTTCAGCGCTTGGACGGAAAAGCGAAGACGAGCCTACAGCGAAAGCACTCGGCTTGCAATGCCCCGCGGCGGCTCAGCCGGCGTAGCGCCGCAGGATCGCCAGGCACTGCGCGCGGTAGCCGGCGCCGAACAGGTTGAGGTGGTTCAGCAGGTGGTAGAGCTGGTAGAGCGGGAGCCGCTCCGGGTGCCCGGCGGCGAGCGGCCAGGCCTCCTCGTAGGCGGCGTGGAAGGCGGGCGAGAAGCCGCCGAAGAGGCGGGTCATCGCCAGGTCGGCCTCGCGGTGGCCGTAGTGCGCGGCGGGGTCGACGAGAGCCGGCGCGCCGGCGTCGTCGGCGAGGAAGTTGCCGCTCCACAGGTCGCCGTGGAGGAGGCAGGCGGGCTCTCCGGGGAGGTCGAGCCAGCGGTCGAGGCGATCGAGCAGGCGGTCGCCGAGTCGGTCGAGCTCGGGGTCGGAGCGGCCGCGGCGGCGGGCGAGGCGGAGCTGGTGGCCCAGCCTTTGGTCGCGGAAGAAGGCGGCGCCGTCGTCGCTCCACGGGTTGGGCTGCGGCGTGCCGCCGAGGTAGTTGTCGTGATCGAAGCCGAAGCGGCGGCCGGCGGTGGCGCGGTGGAGGGCGGCCAAGCGGCGGCCGAAGTCCGCGAAGAAGCCCGGCCCGGGGCGGCCGGCGGGGATCGCCTCCATGACGAGGAAGAGCGTGTCGCCGGCGCGGCCGGGGAGCGGGTCGCGCGGCACGCGGAGGACGCCCGGGGCGGCGAGCGCGGCGAGCCCCTCCGCCTCGCGCGCGAAGAGGTCGTCGGGGAGGCCGGAGCCGGACTTGACGAACAGCCGCCGCCCGTCGGCAAACTCGACCCGCCGTGCGTCGTGGATGCAGCCGCCGGCCACCGGACGCGCGGCGACCACCTCCGCCGGCCGGCCGTCGCGGGCGGCGAGCGCCTCCTCGAGCGCCCGGCGGAGGGCCGGCTCCATCAGCCGCGCCGGGCGGACTCGGCGCCGAGCAGGTGGTCGACGATCGCCTCGCAGCCCCGTTCGACGAGGTCGAGCACGCGCTCGAAGCCGGCGTCGCCGCCGTAGTAGGGGTCCGGCACGTCGGGCGGCGCGCCGGGGGGCAGGAACTCCGAGAACAGCCGCACCTCGGCTCGCCGCTCGGCCGGAGGCGGGGCGATCGCCTGGAGGTCGGCGAGGTTCTGGCGGTCCATCGCGAGGATCAGGTCGAAGTCGTCGAAGTGATCGGCGATGAATCGCTGCGCGCGGCTCTCGAGGGCGATGCCGCGGCGCTTGGCCGCGCTCGTCGCCCGCTCGTCGGGCGGATGGCCGATGTGCCAGCCGCCCGTGCCGGCGCTCTCGACGTCGACGTCGTTCTCGAGGCCGGCGTCACGGAGCATGTGCCGCATCACGCCCTCGGCGGTCGGCGAGCGGCAGATGTTTCCGAGGCAGACGAAGAGGATCCGGTAGGTCGGTCGGCTCGGCAGCGTCGGATGGTCGGCCATCGCCGCGGCAGCTTAGGGCGGCTCAGCCGCGGCCCGCGAGCAGGCGCTCGACGGCCGCCTTGCTCAGCTTCCGGTAGCCGCCCTTGCGCGGGTCCCAGTACCAGGCCTTCTCGTCCCCCTCGGGCACCGGCAGCCCCGCCGCTCGCAGCGGCCCGGTCTGCGGCCGGAACCACGTCGTCAGCGGGATCTCGTCGACGACTCGCACGACCCAGGGGATCCCGCGGTCGCCGAGGTCGGCCAGGGCATCCCTGAGGTCGGCGGGCTTCAGCTCGCGGCCCTCGCAGAGCGTCACCGCCGCGCAG
>DATABP010000052.1:0-2003 GCA_036259515.1 Thermoanaerobaculia bacterium
GGCGTCGCGGGTGGTGATCAGCACCGCGGCGCAGGCGGCGGCGGTCGCCACCTTCGCGTTCGGCTTGTAGAGCCGCTCGCGGCGGGTCGCCCGCACCGACAGGTGCGCGTTGTAGGACGGCGACTCGGCGAACCAGCGCTCGGGGCCGATCATCGCCACGTCGTCGCGGCGCGCCTCGATGGCGAACGAGCGGGGGATCCCCACGTAGGCGACGCGCAGCGCGTCGTGGCCGTTGACGTGCGGCCGGTAGCGCGGGTCCCAGTGGTGGTAGATGGTGCGGCAGAGCGCCCGCGGCGGGGCGTAGTCGGCCTCCTGCCGGCGGTTGCGGAAGATCACCCCGTCGTAGAGCGGCCAGTGGCTGATCCAGCGCCGGTAGACCAGCGTGTCCTGGACGTCGAGCACCAGCCGGCAGCGGCGCCGCCGGGCGGCGACGAGGTCGCGGAGGTCGGCGCGCTTGACGAACACCAGCACCGCGTCCGCGAGCGCCGGCAGCTCCTCGGCGTAGACGGCGCGCGCCGGCACCCCGAGGCGCGCCAGCGCCGGCGCCATCTGGTCGGCGCCGAGCGCCGTCGAGCCGCGATCCCAGTACTTGACGAAGCAGACCTGCCGGTCCATCGCCGATCTCCGCGGAAGCTTCCGCGAAGACTATGAGATTCCGGCGCCGCCGAGGAGTGGGCGGCGGGCGCCGCCGGGAAAAGGCCCGGGGAGGCGTGCGGCCTCCCCGGGGACGGGAAGGGCGGCCGCCGTGCCGAGAGGGTGCCCGGCGGCCGTCCCCGTGCTGCCTACGGTGCGCCGTGCTCGTGCGCGGCGTGATCGTGCCGGGCGGTCTCGGCGGGCGCCTCGGCCTTCGCGGTCTCGCCGTGCCCGCCGTGGCCGTGGTGGCCGCCGTGGCCGTCGTGGTGGTGCGGCGACTTGCCGGCGCGCAGCCGTTCGATGCGCCGCGTCTCCTGGTCGATGTAGCCGAGGATCTGTTGCGCCTCCGTCGCCGAGACCCGCAGGTTGGGCATCGGGATCTCGTTGTACTGGTGGTAGAGCGCGGTGGCGATCGGATCGCCTTCGGCGAGCATCTCGTCGGGCTCGCGGATCCAGCGCTCCAGCCACTCGCGATCGCGGATCTCGCCGACCTTGAAGAGGTCCGGGCCGATGCGGCGCTCGGCGAGCACCCGCACCTCCCCCTGGCCGATCGTGTGGCAGGCGGCGCAGCGGGTGCGGAAGAGGTCCTCGCCGCTCGAGATCTGGCGGATCTCCGGCGCGTCGGCGTAGTCGCGGTCCACCTCGGGCGGCGCCGACCAGTTGTGGAGCCAGCGGCCGAGTTGGTCGGCGATGACGTAGGGGTTCTCGAACGGTCGCCGCTTCATCCAACGGCCGGTCGCCTGGTTGCCCATCACCAGGCTGATCGGGTGCTGCGACAGGCGCAGGCTCTCGATGTCGTCGATGTCGACGCCCAGCTTGCGGCGCACCAGCTCGAGGTCCTCCGGGTCGCCGGTGAGGAACTTCCAGCCCTCCGGGATGCCCCAGCTCGCGGCGAAGTCGGCGAGCACCTCCGGGGTGTCGTTCTCCGGGTCGACGGTCATCGAGTAGAAGAAGACGTCCTTCCCCAGCCGGTCGCCGAGGAGCCCCGAGACCTCGAGCATGCGCGCGGTCTCCATCGGGCAGGTGTCCGGGCAGCTCGTGTAGATGAAGTTGAAGAGCACGACCTTGTCGCGGATCAGGTCGTCGAAGAAGCGGACCCGCTCGCCCTCGTGGGTGAGCAGGGTGACGTTGGGGAAGTAGTCGGCGCCCCAGACCGAGCCGCCGCTGTCGGCGGTGAGACCGGGGTCGCTGGACGGCACGTGGGAGGTGGCCGCGGCCGGGCCGCGCCACAGGAGCGCGCCTCCGATCAGCACGCCCATCGCCACCGCGGCGACGAGCGGCCAGTAACGGTGATGCAGCATCTGCCCTCTCTTTCCTCTCGTTGCGAAGCTCGATGGAAGACAGTCGAGGCGGGGGGGGGGGGGGGGGGG
>DATABP010000053.1:0-4316 GCA_036259515.1 Thermoanaerobaculia bacterium
GGGGGTCGGCGCGGGGGGCGGCGCCAGCGGTCCGCGGGCGACGAGGACGCCGCCGATCACCCCGACGAAGAGGCCGGCGGCGAGGAGCGCCGCCGAGCGCCAGCGGGGACGGCTCGCGGCGGGCGCCGCGTCCTCCGCCCGCCTCTCGCGCGTCATGCGGGCGCGCAGGCGCTGCCAGTCCCGGGCGATCTCGTCGTCGCCCACCTCGCGGACGCCGGGCGCCGCGGGGACGTCGGGAAAGCGCGCCAGGTCGAGGAGCGTCGCGGCGGCCTCGGGGAAGGCGGCGACCTTCTCCTCGACCAGCCCGCGCCCCTCCGGCGGCAGGCTGCCGTCCCGCAAGGCGATCAGCTCCTCGGGAGACGGCGCCTCGCCGAGCGCGTCACGGCGCGCGGCCATGGTCGCCTCGGCGGCGGTGCGGAGAGTCGTCTCGTCGTCCACCCTGGCTCCTCAGCGTCGCGGCTCGTCGCCGTCCCCGCGGTCGGCCCCGAGCAGCAGGCGCAGCCGGTTCTTGCCCTCGTGGACCTGCGACTGCACGGCGCCGGTCGACACCCCCATCACCTCCGCCACCTCCCGATACTTCAGCTCGTGCCCGAAGCGCAGCAGCAGACACCGCCTCTGCCCGGGCGCCAGGAGCCCGAGCGCGCGCACCATCCGCCGCACCCGCTCCGACCGCGAGGCCGCCGCCTCGGGGGAGGGCGGCGGCTCGCCGAAGAGCGGCCGGTCGACCGCCGGCTCCCCGGCCCCGGCGTCGAGCGGGAGCCCCGGCAGGCTCCGCTTCTGCGTCTGCCGGGCGCGGTGGTCGTTCATCCACTGGCGCTCGGCGATCCGCTGCAGCCAGGCCGCGAAGTCGCCGTCGAAGCGGTACTGCCGGATCTGCCGCCACGCCCGCAGCCACGTCTCCTGGCAGAGGTCCTCGACCACCGCCTCGGGCAGCCGCCGGTTGAGGAAGAACTGCTTGACCCCGCGGCCGAAGCGGCGGACGACGATCTCCAACGCCGCGTCGTCCCCCTGCTGGAGGCGGCGCACCGCGTCGGCGACCTCCGGCGGGTCGGCCGTCCGCCGCGCCGCCGAGCCGCCTGGCTCGGCCGAGCCGCCGGCCGGAGCACGTTCGCTGAGGGACATTCCGGCAGGAGCTTTTCACAGGCATCTGTTTCCGGCAACGCGCGAGGGCCACCGCGTCGCGATGGGCCCGGCGGCTTGGCGCGGCGCCTCTCGACCGGTCCGACACGGTTCGGGGGCGGGGTGTTGGCGCGACCCGGCCGCCGCCTCACTCCGGCTTCAGTGTGTAGTAGAAGACCGCGGTTTCCGGGGCGGCGGCGTCCCCCACCGCGACAACTCGACGACGGTCTGCCGGCCGGCGACGAGGTCGATCGAGCGCGCCGTCCCGCCGGCGGCGGCGACGTGCGGGCCGGCCGCGAGACCCTCGAAGAGCAGGGGCCGGCCGGCCACGGAGACGGCGCCCGGCGGCAGCTCGAAGGTCAGCGCGATCGGGCGTCCGGTCGCATCGAGCAGCGCGAAGGCCTCCGCGGCGGGTCCGGGCTCGACGACCAGCGTCGACGGTCGCCGGAGAGCCGCCGTTCGCGGTGGATCGCCCGGCGACAGGTCGAAGAGCGTGGCGAGGCCGAAACCATATGCCCGCACGACGACGGAGTAGGGCCCGCGGCCGGCGACCGGGACGAGGATCTCGCCGCCGGCGCCCCGAAAGGGCTGCTCGAAGACGAGGGCGTTCGTCGCGTCGTAGACGCGGAGCGCGCCGCGCACCACGGCGGCACCGGTCTGCGCGTCGACCAGTCGCAGCCGCAGCGCTTCGCGAGATTCCAGCTCGACCGTCGCTTCCTCCGTCGCTCCCGCCGCGAGATGGAGACGGCGCTCGCCGGCTCCTTCGTCGCCTTGGGCCGAGAGGTGGTACTCGCCGGCGGCGAGGCCCGAGAAGTGGAACCCGCCCTCGCTCGTCGAGTAACGACTGGCGACGACCGTCCCGTCGCCGCGGCGGAGGACCACGGAGGCGTCGGCGACGCCGGTGCCGTCCTCCGCGCGCACCACTCGACCGCCGAGGGCGCCGGATTCGAGCTCGACGTCGTAGCGGCCGCTGCCGGCGATCGCGAGCTCGCGGTGCGAGGACTCCTGCCCGCTCGCCACCTCGGCGACGTAGCTTCCCGCCGCGGGGAGGAGGGCTCGATACGTTCCGTCCGCCGCGGTCGTGCGGCGGACGGTCGCCGGTGTCACGGCCGGGTCGGCGCGCAGGACGAGAACGCACCCGGCGCAGGGACGGCCGCCCTGACGGACCTGGCCGAAGATCGCCAGCGGCTCCGGCAGCTCGAGCTCGAGGCTGCTGCCCTCGCGCGGCAGTCGGACGGCGGTCGTCATCACCTCCCAGGGGTCCCCGCCCGCGTCCATCGCGCGGACGGTGAGTTCCGCCCAGGATCCGGGCTCGACTCCTTCCAGGAGGAAGCGGCCTCCCGGCTCGACCGGCGCGTCGAGCCGGCCGCCGAGACCGGCGCGCAGGCGGACGGCGAGCTGGACGTCGCCGTAGGGCTCCATGCCGAAGAGCTGGCCCGAGATCGCACGCGATTCGAGCTCGACCTCGAACACCTCCTGCGCCGCGACGACTTCGACCGGGCGGCTGTCCACCGCCCCGTCGCGCCAGGCGACGCCGAGGACGTAGCGGCCCGCCGACAGCTCGTGGAGCGAGCACGTGCCCTGGCGGTCGGTGACGCACTCCTGGGCGGTGGCGGCGACCGACGCCGCGGGGGCGAGCGTGACCTTCGCCCCGCCGACCGGCTCGCCACCGGCGCGCGCCACCCGCACCAGAGCGCGCGAGCCCGCCGAGAGCGCCACCTCGAGCTCGTTGGTCTCCGCGTCGAGATCGACCAGACGCTGATCTTCGAGGTAGTCCGGATGGCGGACGACGAGCACCCAAGGGCCCGGCGGGATGCCGTCGAGGAGGAGCTCGCCACGCTCGTCCGCCCGCGCCCCGAAGCTCTCCTCCCAGGCCGCCCGGCGCACCACCTCCTGCTTCGCCAGGAAGGCATCCGCCTCCGCGACCGGCGCTCCCTCGGACGAGCGCACGATGAGCGAGAGCCGGGCCTCCGGCCCCAGCTCCACGAGGACCTCGCGGGTGTCGGTGAGGCGGCGCTCCCAGCGCGAGCGACCCTCCGCCTCGACGGTCAGGAGCAATGGCGGCGGGAACGGCGCCCTCAGACAGGTGCGCCCGGCGGGCTCCTCGATCTCGCTCGCCGGACCCGGGGTCGTCGAAACCGACCTCGCGCTCTCCACGCGCCTGTCGACCGCCACCCGGAAACGCGGGACAGGCTCGCCGCTCTCCGCGTCGACCACTCTCAGGCAGAGCTCGGGCTCGCGCCGCAGCACCAGGTCTCGCGCGAGGATCTCCCCGAGGTGACCCGCGATCTCGACCGGGAGGTAGCCCTCGGCTTCGACGCGGAGCGTCCCCGCTTCACTCGTCCTCGCCAGCCAGAAGGATCCGTCGGCTTCCGTCGCGCTGGAGGACGTACTCCGCACGGTGGCCAGCGTGACGGTGGCCTGCGCGATCGGTTGGCCCTCCTCGTCGATCACTCGGCCCTGGAGCCGGCCGCTCTCGGCGGGTTGGAAGACGCGGAGCGCGCCCGCGACGCCGGCGACGACCTCGTCGCCCGCCGTCGCGAAGCCGAATCTGTCGAGCGATCGGACCCCTTCTCCCGAGAGACGGAGGACGCCCACCACCTTGCCTTGGCCGTCGACCTCGACCAGCCGCGGGCTCGCGGAGTAGTTGATCAGGATCGAGCCGCGCTCGCCGACCTGCAGGCGCTCGGCGAGGTGGACCAGCCGGGCGGAGATGCAGCAGCCCGAGGGATCGACGACGGCTCTGGCGATCTCCGCGGCGTGGTCGTGCGCCAGGCGGTCGATCGCGGGCGTGTTGACCACCTTCTGCCAGCGCGGCTCGCCGTGACGGCCGAAGGCGGCGATCAGCGGCTGGAAGCGGTGGGCGGCCACCCAACCGTCCGCGGTGGCGCCGAGCACCCAGCTGTTGTACTCGTCGCGCAGCTCCGGATGGGGGGGCGCCACCGGCTCGCCGAAGGGCCGGAGACCGCCGTCCTCCGGCGCGTAGAGCGCGAACGGCCGCTCGCCCTCGGGCGTGTTGAGGAGCAGCTCGTCGGCCGAGAGTTCCGCGCCCGCGGCGAAGCGGACGTTCGGTCGGAAGGGGCCCCGCCACGCGCCCTCGTGGTACAGGCGGATCTCGCCCTGATCGGGTTGCAGCAGCCAGGCTCCACCGGCGAAGGGGACGATGTGCAGGGTGGTGCCGCCGCCGCGGAGGACTC
>DATABP010000054.1:0-2516 GCA_036259515.1 Thermoanaerobaculia bacterium
GGCCCGGCCCGCGAGCCGCGAGGGTCGGCGGATCGGTCGGTCTCACCTTCCTCCAAGACCTCCAGCGGCACCTCGACGTGGACGGGCCGCGGGCGGCGGCGCCCGAAGTGCGCGAAGGCCTCGTCGATCGCCTCCACCGCCGCCGCGGCGCTGCCGACGCGGCGGCTCCACTCGACTACGTTGCCCATGGCGCCGCTCTGGCTCTTGACCTGGTGCAGGAAGCCGGCGTCGCGTCCCTCGAGGTCGCTCGGCATGCCCGGGGTCAGGATCAGCATCGGAACCGAGTCGTGGAACGCCGTCGCGGCGGCGGTCATCAGGTTCGTCGTGCCGGGTCCGGTCGTGACCAGGCAGACACCCGGCCGGCCGCTGGAGCGCGCGTAGCCGTCGGCCGCGTAGCCGCCGCCCTCCTCGTGGCGGGGCGCGACGTGGCGGATCCCGGATTCGGCGACCGCCTCGTGGAGGGCGAGCGTGTGGGTTCCCGGGATGCCGAAGACCGTCTCGACGCCGTGCGCCTCGAGCGCCGCGACGATCGCTCTCGCGCAGCTCGGCACGCCGCCGTCGCTATCCGACCAGCGCCTCGAGCGCCCCGGCCAGGACGCGGACGCCCAGCTCGCAGTGCTCCGGCTCGGTGAACTCGCGCGGCGAGTGGCTGACTCCGTCGCGGCTCGGGACGAAGAGCATGCCGGTGGGGACGTGGGGGGCGATCAGCATCGCGTCGTGGCCGGCGCCGCTCGGCATTCGGCGCCGCGCCGCCCCCAGTCCGGCTGCGGCCCGCTCGAGCTCGGCGACGATCTCCGGGTCCATCTCGACCGGCGGGTCGGCGTCGGTGAGCTCGACCTCGGCGAGGAGGCCGTCGGGCTCGCAGGCGCGGCGCACCGTCGTCTCGATCGTCTCCCGCAGACCGTCGAACTCGGCGCGGGCGCCGACCCGGAAGTCGACGCTGAACTCGCAGCGCGCCGGGATCACCGTAAAGGCGCCGGGCTCGACCGCGACGCTGCCGATCGTCGCCGTGCCGCCGCGCGCGATCGCCTCCTCGCGCAGCGCCAGCGCCGCCCGGGCCAGGCCGGTGACGGCGTCCCTGCGGGCGTCCATCGGCGTCGTGCCGGCGTGGTTGGCCTCGCCGCTCAGTCGCACCCGCGCCTGGACCATCCCGACGATGCCGGTAACCAGTCCGATCTCCTCGCCGGCACGCTCGAGGACCGGCCCCTGCTCGATGTGCAGCTCGAGGTAGGCGCCGACCTCCTCGATCGCCTTCGCGGCGCCGATGCGGTCGGGGTCGAGGCCCCAGCGCCGCATCTCTTCGGCCACCGAGATCCCCTCGGCGTCGCGACGGCTCAGGTAGTCGCCGACGTCCTGGCCGACGAAAGCGCGGCTGCCGAGCATGCTGGCTCCGAAGCGCACGCCCTCCTCGTCCATGAACGAGACGACCCAGACCGGGCGGCGCGGCTCGACGCCCTTTGCCTTCAGCAGCTCGACCGCGGCGAGGCCGCCGAGCACCCCCAGGCAGCCGTCGTAGCGGCCGGCCTCAGGGCCGCTGTCGACATGGGAGCCGAGCACCACCGCCTTCCCCGACCCGGCCTGCCAGCGGCCGATCAGGTTGCCGGCCGGGTCGAGGGTGGCGTCGAGCCCGGCCTCCTCGAACCGCGCCGCGAGCCAGTCGAGCGCGGCGCGGTGAGCGTCGCTCCAGGCGAGCCGGCGCACCGCGTCGCCGTGGGCGCCGAGCTCGGCCAGGCGGTCGATGTCGTCGATCACTCTCACGCGACCGCCCCCGGGAGCCGGTCCAGGGCGACGCGCAGCCGCTCGACTCCGACCGCGATCCTCTCCTCCCTGACGCTGGAGAAGCAGAGGCGCATGGCGCTGCGGTGCTCGCCGCTCGCCGCGAAGACGCCGCCGGGCACGAAGCTGACGCCCTCGTCGAGGGCGGCGTCGAGCAGCTCCGTCGCGTCGATCCGCGCCGGCAGCCGAACCCAGACGAACATCCCGCCTTCGGGTCGGTGCCACTCGGCGGCGAGCTCACCGAGGTGGTGGGCGAGGGCATCGAGCATCGCATCGCGGCGGGCCTGGAAGAGATCGGTGAGGCGGCGCACGTGCGGGCCGACCGCGCCGTCGGCGAGGAAGCGGGCGGCCGCCATCTGGGTGAGCGGGCTGGCGCAGATGTCGACCCCGCCGCGAACCTGCTCCAGCGACTCCAGGAGCGCCTGCGGGCCGATCACGCAACCGAGCCGCAGGCCGGGGGCGACGATCTTCGACAGCGATCGCACGCTGACCACCTCGGGGGAAAGCGAGGCGAGCGAGGGCACCGCTTCGCCTTCGAAGCGGAAGGCGCTGTAGGCGTCGTCCTCGATCAGCAGCGAGCCGAGCTCACCGGCGAGCTCGACCAGACGCCGGCGGCGCTCCAGGCTCATCGTCAGGCCGGTCGGGTTGTGGAAGGTCGGAATGACGTAGATCGCACGGGGTGACCCCACCCTCGCGGCGATCCACGGCAGCTCATCGACTCGGGCGCCCTCCTCGTCGAG
>DATABP010000055.1:0-1709 GCA_036259515.1 Thermoanaerobaculia bacterium
CGCCCTCGCCCTCCCCGCCGCCGCCCAGACGCCGGAGTCGCCGCCGCCGGGCGTGCCGCCGGCCGCCGTCGCCGCGGCGCGCGAGGCGATCACCCCCGAGACGCTCGAGGGCCCGATCGCCTTCCTCGCCGACGACCTCCTCGAAGGCCGCGGCCCGGCGAGCCGCGGCGACCGCCTCACCCAGCTCTACCTCGCCTCGACGATGCAGCTCCTCGGGCTCGAGCCGGGCGGCCCGGACGGCTCGTGGCTCCAGCCCTTCGCCGTCGTCGGGGTGAACGCGACGATGCCCGAGACCTGGAGCTTCGCGAAGGGCGGCGAGACGGTCGACCTGGCGCGGGCGGAGGAGTTCATCGCCGCCTCGGGCGTGCAGTCGCCGACGGCGCGGATCGACGGTGCCGAGCTGGTCTTCGTCGGCTACGGCATCGAGGCGCCGGAGTACGGGTGGGACGACTTCAAGGACGCCGATCTCGAAGGCAAGGTGCTGGTGATGCTCAACAACGACCCCGACTGGGACCCCGAGCTCTTCGCCGGCGACACCCGCCTCTACTACGGCCGCTGGACCTACAAGTACGAGAGCGCCGCCCGCCAGGGCGCCGCCGGCGCGATCATCGTCCACACCACGCCGTCGGCCGGCTACCCGTGGCAGGTGGTGCAGACCTCGTGGAGCGGCCAGCAGTTCGAGCTGCCGGCGGGCGACGAGCCGCGCCTCCAGGTCGCCGCCTGGACCACCGAGGACGCGACGAAGGAGATCTTCGCGCTCGCCGGGAAGAGCTACGACGACCTCCTGGCGGCGGCGCGGACGCGCGACTTCGCGCCGGTGCCGCTCGGGGTGACCACCTCGATCTCGATGCCCGTCGAGGTGTCGCAGGTGGAGACCGCCAACGTCGCCGGCCTGCTGCGCGGCAGCGACCCCGAGCACGCCGACGAGGTGGTGATCTTCACCGCCCACCACGACCACCTCGGCATCTCCGAGGACGAGAGCGCGGAGGACCGCATCTACAACGGCGCCCTCGACAACGCCTCGGGCACCGCCCAGGTGCTGGCGATGGCGCGCGCCTTCACCGAGCTGCCCGAGCCGCCGGCGCGGTCGCTGCTCTTCCTCTTCGTCGGCGCCGAGGAGCAGGGCCTCCTGGGCTCGAAGTACTACGCGGCCCACCCCACGTTCCACCCCGGGAAGATCGCCGCCAACCTCAACTTCGACGGCGCCAACATCTGGGGCGAGACGCGCGACCTGACGCTGGTCGGCAAGGGCAAGAGCGACCTCGACCGCGTGGCCGAGTCGCTGGCCTCCTGGCAGGGCCGGCGGCTCGAGCCCGACCAGTTCCCCGACCGCGGCTTCTTCTACCGCTCCGACCAGTTCAGCTTCGCCAAGATCGGCGTGCCGGCCCTCTACTTCGACGGCGGCACCGACTTCGTGGGCCGTCCCGAGGGCTGGGGCGAGGAGCGGGTGAACGAGTGGACCGAGGAGCACTACCACCAGCCGAGCGACGAGCTGGAGGACGACTGGAACTTCGCCGGCATGGTGCAGGACGCCCTCCTCGGCTTCTACGCCGGGTACGTGATCGCCGAGCAGGAGGCGATGCCGGGCTGGGTGCCGGGCGACGAGTTCGAGGCGGCGCGCCAGGCGGCGCTCGCGGAGGCCGAGGGGGAGTGCGGGGGCGGCGAGTAGGTCGGCACACGCGGGGCGGGGGCGGCGCGCGGCGGCTTGC
>DATABP010000056.1:0-2594 GCA_036259515.1 Thermoanaerobaculia bacterium
AGCGCAGCGAGCCCCCCCGCCGCCCACACCTCACGCGCCGCCGCGCAGCGTCACCACCGTCGCGCCGTTGCCGCCCTCGTTCGCCTCGCCCGGCCGCTGCGCCGCCACCGCCGGGTGCCCGCGCAGGTGCTCGCGGACCGCTTGCCGCAGCCGCCCCGAGCCGTGGCCGTGGACGACGCGCACCTCGGCGCGCGAGGCGAGGAGGGCGCGGTCGAGGTAGTCGTCGAGCTTGTCGAGCGCCGGCTCCACCCGCTCGCCGATCAGGTGCAGCTCGGCGGCGACGGAGGTGGGCTCCGGCGACGTCTCCGCGTCCGCCTCCCGCCGGGGCGTCGTGCTGCCGGCGACCGCTCCCGACGCCGGCGCCACCAGCGCCAGCTCCTCGCGGCGGCAGGCGAGCCGCTTGCCGCGCACCGCCACCTCGGCCCGGCCGCGGTCGAGCTTCTCGAGCGTGCCCTGCCAGCCGAGGAGGCGGTGGCGGACGGTGGCGCCGGGGGCGAGCTCGCCGGCGACCTCCTCGTCCTCCGCCGCCGCGGGCGCCACCTCCGGGGCCTCGGCGAACAGGCGCTCCACCGCCTGCGCCGCGACGCCCTTCCTGCGGCCGGCGGCGATCTCCTCGCGCATCCGCTCGGTCTCCTCGCGCAGGCGGTCGAGCGTCTGGCGGCGGAAGGCGTCGAGCTCGGCCTTCAGGCGCTGGCCGACGCGCCGCCGCTCCTCGGCGAGCGCCGCCTCCTTCTCCGCCAGGCGGCCGGCGAGCTTCTCGGCGTCGGCGGCCGCGGCGGCGGCGCGGTCGCGCTCGGCGGCGAGCTCGCGGCGCACCTCCTCGACCTCGGCGAGGAGCCGCTGGAGGTCGCGGTGCTCGCGGCCGAGGCGGGCCTCGGCGCGGTCGAGCCAGGCGGCGGGCAGGCCCAGCCGGCGGGCGAGCGCCAGCGCCTCGCTGCCGCCGGGCGGACCGGGCAGCAGGTGGTAGGTCGGCTGGCCGGAGGAGGGGTCGAACTCCATCGCCGCGCAGGTGGCGCCGGGCAGCTCGAGCGCCGCCGCGGCGACCTGGGTGAGATGGGTGGTGATCACCGCCAGCGCGCCGCGCTCGACCACCCCTTCGAGGAAGGCGACGCCGAGCGCCGAGCCCTCCTCGGGGTCGGTGCCGGAGCCCAGCTCGTCGATCAGCAGCAGGGCGTCCGGACCGGCGGCGCGCCACGCCTCGTCGAGGCGGAGGAGCCGGCCGCTGAAGGTGGAGCGCTCGGCGAGGAGGTCCTGCTCGTCGCCGACCGTGGCGACCAGGCCGGTGAGGTGCGGGAAGCGGGTGCCGGCGCCGGCGGGGACGGGCAGCCCGCTCTGCGCCGCCAGCGCCAGGAGGCCGACCGTCTTGAGCGCCACCGTCTTGCCGCCGGCGTTGGGGCCGGTGACCACCAGCGCGCGGCGCTCCCGGTCGAAGGCGAGGTCGAGCGGCACCACCTCGCCGGTGTGCCCGGGGTGGCCGAGCACCTCGCGGCGGAGGTCGGCGAGCCGCGGGTCGAGGAGCGGGTGGCGGGCGGCGGCGAGCGCCAGGTCGTGACGCTCGGCGGCGTCGGGCAGCCGGCCGCCCGACGTCGCGGCGAAGGTCGCCGCCGCCTCGAGCAGGTCGAGCTCGGCGAGGAATCCCGCGTGCCGCTCGAGCGCCGGAAGCTCGGCGCGGGTTCGGGCGAGGAGCTCGGCAAGGATGCGGCGCCGCTCGGCCTCCTCGTCCTCGCTCGCCTGCTGCAGCGTGTTGTTCTGCTCGACGACGCCGAGCGGCTCGAAGTAGAAGCTCCGCCCGGTCGCCGACCGCCCGTGGACGAGGCCGGGGACGCGGCCCCGGGCGCCGGCGTCGAGCACCACCACGAGACGGCCGCCGCGCATCGGGATGGTGTCGTCGCCGAGCGCGTCGCGGTGCTCGCCGACGAACCCTCCCAGCTCGCGGTAGAGCTGGTCGCGGACGCTACGGATGCGGCGGCGGAGGGCCACCAGCTCGGGCGAGGCGTCGTCGCGCACCTCGCCGCGGCGGTCGAGCTTCGAGGCGATCTCCCGCTCGAGGGCGGAGAGGTCGGGGAGGCCGGCGGCGAGCGCGGAGAGCTCGGGGCAGGGCGGGTCGGCGGCGGCGACGCGGCGGGCGGCGGCGGCGGTGGCGCGGGCCATCGCGGCGAGCCGCACGAGGTCGCCGCCGGAGAGCGGCGGGCGGCCGGTGGAAAGCCGCGTCAGGAGCTCGCCCAGCGGCGCGTCGAACGACGGCACCAGCCGGCCCTCGCCGCGCAGCCGCTCGGCCTCGCGATGACGGCGCCGGTGGCGGTCGAGCGCCGCGCGGTCGGCGTAGGGGGCGAGCGCCAGCGCCCGCTCGCGGCCGAGGTCGGTGGCCGCCAGCGCGGCGACCAGCGCCACCAGGCTCGGCCACTCGAGCGCCGCCTCGGTGGCCGGCGAGGCGAGCGGCGGCGGCGCGCCGGGAGCGGCGGCGGGCGGTGCGGCGGCGGTCTCTTCGAGGGTCATCGCTGGTCGAACGGTCTTGGCGGAACGGTGTCGGGCGGAAAACGAAAGGGGAGCCGGATCGCTCCGGCTCCCCAGTCGCGGCCCTGGCGGGCCGGGCG
>DATABP010000057.1:0-8110 GCA_036259515.1 Thermoanaerobaculia bacterium
GGTCGAGGCGCTGGCCGATCTCCTCGACCGCTTCGAGGCCGGCTGGCGCGGCGCCACCGCGGGGACGGTGTTCGACCGCCTGGCCGGCGAGCTGCCGGCGCTCGCCGGCCTCGCCTGGGAGACCATCCCGGCGACCGGCGCGCCGCTGGCGGTTCCCGGGGCGCCGCCGCCGGCCGCGGCGGAGGCCGTGCCGGAGGCGCCGCTGCGGTCGTGAGGGCCGGTCGGCCGCGTGGCCGGCTCGGGGGAGGAGAGGGTGTGTTCCTGTTCGATGAGGAGGAGAGGCAGCCGGTGAGGAGGGACGGGTGGTCTTCGACCTGATCGCCACGCTGATCAAGCTCGGCGTGTTCCTCGGCCTGTTCCTGGGCCTGGTGGCGCCGATCATGGTCTGGGTGGAGCGCAAGGCGGCGGGGCTGTTCCAGGACCGTCCCGGCCCCAACCGGCTAGGGCCGTTCGGGCTCTTCCAGCCGCTCGCCGACGCGCTCAAGTTCTTCTTCAAGGAGGACGTCACCCCGGCGGCGGCCGACAGGCCGCTCTTCCTGATCGCCCCGGCGCTCGCCGTGCTGCCGGCGCTGACCACCTTCGTCTTCCTCCCGTTCGGGCCGGACGTCGAGGTCGGCGGCCGGGTGGTGCCGCTGATCGTCGCCGACGCCTCGGCCGGGGTGCTGCTCTTCCTCGCCATCGCCAGCCTGTCCGTCTACTCGCTGGTCCTCGCCGGCTACGGCTCGAACAACAAGTACTCGCTCCTGGGCGGCCTGCGCGCCTCGGCGCAGCTCATCTCCTACGAGCTGGCGATGACCCTGGCGGTGGTCGCCGTGCTCATCCCGGTCGCCTCGTTCCACCTCGGCGACGTCGTCGCCGCCCAGCAGCGGATGTGGAACGTGGTGCCGCAGGCGATCGGCTTCCTGGTCTTCCTGGTCGCCGCCTTCGCCGAGACGAACCGCCTGCCCTTCGACCTCCCCGAGGCGGAGAGCGAGCTGGTCGCCGGCTTCCACACCGAGTACAGCGCGATGCGCTTCGCCAGCTTCTTCATGAGCGAGTACGTGTCGATGACCACCCTCTCGGCGCTGGCGGCGACGCTCTACCTGGGCGGCTGGTCGCTCTTCGGCCTCCCGGAGTGGGCGGCGGCGCGGATGGCCGGCCTCCTCGGCCCCCACTGGCTGTGGATGGGGCTCTTCGGGCTGACCGTGCTGATGGCGAAGGTGGCGCTCTTCATGTTCTTCTACGTGTGGGTGCGCTGGACCTTCCCCCGCTTCCGCTACGACCAGCTCATGCGGCTGGGCTGGAAGGTGCTCCTGCCGCTGGCGCTGGTCAACGTGATCTGGGTGGCGGCGGCGACGCTCGCCGGCTGGCTATGATCGAGACCCTCGTCTTCCTCGTCTTCGCCGGCCTGGCGGTGGGCTCGGCGCTCCTCGTCGTGCTGCACCGGAACCCGGTCTACTCGACGGTCAGCCTGGTGGTGACGCTGGTCTCGATCGCGGTGCTCTTCGTGCTCCTCGGGGCGCCCTTCATCGGCGCCCTCCAGGTGCTCGTCTACACCGGCGCCATCGTGGTGCTCTTCCTCTTCGTGGTCATGCTGCTCAACATCGGGCGGGAGGAGATCGCCGGCGAGCGGAGCCTGCTCCAGAAGGGCGCCGCGGCCGCCGGGGCGGGGATCTTCCTCCTGATGGGCGCCGGCCTGCTGTGGAGGCAGACCAGCTCGGTGACGCTCGACGAGCTGAGCCCTGAGCTGGTGTCGCTCCGCGCCCTCGCCGGCGAGCTCTTCGCGCGCTACCTCCTGACCTTCGAGCTGGTGGGCCTGCTGCTGCTGGTGGCGGTGATCGCCGCCACCGTGCTCGCCGCGCGCACCAGGCCCGGCGAGCGGCTGTCGCTCGACCGCCCGTTCGCCGCCGAGGTGGACGACGAACCGAGCCGGCCGGCCGCCGCGGAGGAGCGCTGATGGTCCCCATCTCCTGGTACCTGCTGCTCGCCGCGCTGCTCTTCGCGATCGGCACCGTCGGCGCGCTCACCCGCCGGAACGGCATCACCATCTTCCTGTCGATCGAGCTGATGCTCAACTCGGTGAACCTCACCCTGATCGCCTACTCGCGGCTCCTGGGCGACCACACCGGCCAGCTCGTCGTCCTCTTCGTGCTGGCGGTGGCGGCGGCGGAGGCGGCGGTCGGGCTGGCGCTCTTCATCGCCGTCTTCCGTCACCGGCGGACGATCGACCTCAACCGGGTCAACCTGCTGCGGTGGTAGCGAGACGATGATCGACCTCCTCTGGCTCGTCCCGCTCCTGCCGCTCCTGGGCGCCGCCGCCAACGCCGCGCTCGGCCCGCGGGTGTCGAAGACGGCGATCACCGCCGTCGGCGTCGGCGTGCCCGGGGTGACGATGCTGCTCTCGCTCGGCATCCTCGGGCAGTACCTGGCCGGCGTCGCCCCGCAGCCGGTCGAGCAGGTGCTCTACGCCTGGACCGCCGGCGAGCTCTCGATCGACGTCGCCTTCCTGCTCGATCCGCTGTCGGCGGTGATGCTCTTCGTGGTCACCTTCGTCGGCTTCTGGATCCACGTCTACTCCGCCGGCTACATGGCCCACGAGGTCGGCTACCAGCGCTACTTCGTCTACCTCAACCTGTTCATGGGGGCGATGCTGCTGCTGGTGCTCGGCAACAACTTCCTCGTCATGTTCGTGGGTTGGGAGGGCGTCGGGCTCTGCTCGTACCTCTTGATCGGCTTCTACTACACCGAGCGCTGGACCGCCGAGGCGGGGCGCAAGGCGTTCGTCGTCAACCGCATCGGGGACTTCGCCTTCCTCGTCGGCATGTTCGCGCTGATCGCCAGCTTCGGCTCGCTGCGCTACGCCGACGTGCTCGGCGCGGTGACCGCCGACCCGTCGCTCGCCACCGGCGACTACGTGCTCGGGCTGTCCCTCGCCTCGTTCGTGGCGCTCTGCTTCTTCGTCGGCGCCACCGGCAAGAGCGCGCAGATCCCGCTCTACGTCTGGCTGCCCGACGCGATGGCCGGCCCGACGCCGGTCTCGGCGCTGATCCACGCCGCGACGATGGTCACCGCCGGCGTCTACATGGTGGTGCGCACCAACGTGCTCTACCAGCTCGCCTCGGAGGTGTCGCTCCTGCTGGCGGTGGTCGGGGCGGCGACGGCGCTCTTCGCGGCGACCATCGGCATCGCGCAGACCGACATCAAGAAGGTGCTCGCCTACTCGACGGTGTCGCAGCTCGGCTACATGTTCCTCGCCGCCGGGCTGGGGGCGTACACCGCGGCGATCTTCCACCTCGTCACCCACGCCTTCTTCAAGGCGCTCCTCTTCCTCGGCTCGGGCTCGGTGATCCACGCCATGGGCGGCGAGCAGGACATGCGGAAGATGGGCGGCCTGAAGGAGTGGATGCCGACCACCTACAAGACGTTCCTCGTCGGCTCGCTGGCGATCGCCGGCATCCCGCCGCTCGCCGGCTTCTTCTCGAAGGACGAGATCCTCGCCGCCGCGGCGGTCGACGGCCAGTGGCTGCTCTGGCTGGTCGGCCTCGGCACCGCGGCGCTCACCGCCTTCTACATGTTCCGCGCCGTGTTCCTCACCTTCCACGGCTCCTTCCGCGGCACCGACGAGCAGCGCCACCACCTCCACGAGTCGCCGCGGTCGATGACCGTGCCGCTGTGGGTGCTGGCGGTGGGCTCGGTGGTCGCCGGCTGGATCGGCATCCCGGCGGCGCTGAGCTTCGGGGCGGACGTCAACTGGCTCCACCACTTCCTCGAGCCGGTGATCGCCGTCGTCCCCGGCTTCGAGGAGGCCGAGCACCACCTGCCGCTCGCCGTCGAATGGTTCCTGATCCTGCTGACGGTGGCGCTGGCGGTCGGGGCGATCTCGCTGGCGGCGAAGCTCTACCGCCGCGACCGCCCGCTCGAGGGCGAGGACCGGCTGGTCGGCACCCTCGGCCCGGCGCACCCGGTGCTCGAGAACAAGTACTGGGTCGACGAGCTCTACGACGTCGCCGTGGTGCAGCCGCTCCGGCAGCTCTCGGTGCTCTTCTGGAAGGTGGTCGACGGGGTGATCATCGACGGCGCCATCCACCTCGGCGCCTCGCTGACCGAGCTGGCCGGCAGCCTCGGCCGCTTCACCACCACCGGCAACGCCCGCAACTACCTCCTCTACTTCTTCCTCGGCGCCCTGGTGCTGGCCGGCGGCGTCGTGGTCTTCGCGGGTGGGACGCCATGAGCTGGCTCGAGCTCCTGTTCGGCAACACGCTGACGCGGCTGGTGTTCTTCCCCACCGTGGCGGCGCTGCCGCTCCTCTTCTTCCGCCGCGACGCGGTGCGCGCGATCAAGTGGTACGCGCTCGCCGTGTCGCTCGTCGAGCTCCTCTTCGGGCTCGTCCTGCTCGCCACGCACCTGCGGCCGGACGGCACCTTCGCCGCCGCGCGCGACCTCGTCGGCGGCGCGGCGCCGGAGTGGATCGGCCGCTTCGGCATCCGCTACCAGCTGGTGATGGACGGCATCGCCATGCCGCTGGTCGTCCTCGCGGTGTTCCTGCTGCCCTTCGTGATCGCCGGCTCGTGGCGCGGCATCGAGACGAAGTGGAAGGGCTACGCCGCCTCGATGCTGGTGCTGACCACCGGCACGTTGGGCGCACTCGTCGCCTGGGACCTCTTCCTCTTCTACGTCTTCTGGGAGGTCATGCTGATCCCGATGTACCTGGTGATCGGCATCTGGGGCGGCGAGCGGCGGGTCTACGCGGCGATCAAGTTCTTCCTCTACACGATGGCGGGGAGCCTGCTGATGCTGGTCGCCATCCTGTGGCTGGCGTGGACCTACGCCGAGACCGCCGGCGCCTGGAGCTTCGCCTACGAGGACCTGATGCGGCTCGACCTGCCGCTCGGCCCGCAGCTCTGGCTGTTCGCCGCCTTCGCGCTCGCCTTCGCCGTCAAGGTGCCGATGTTCCCCTTCCACACCTGGCTGCCCGACGCCCACGTCGAGGCGCCGACCGGCGGCTCGGTGATCCTCGCCGGCATCCTGCTCAAGCTCGGCACCTACGGCTTCCTGCGCTTCGGCCTGCCGCTCTTCCCGCACGCCGCCGAGGCGGCGCAGCCGCTGATCCTCGCGCTGGCGTTGATCGGCATCCTCTACGGCGCGCTGGTCGCCTGGGTGCAGGTCGACTGGAAGAAGCTGGTCGCCTACTCGTCGATCGCCCACCTCGGCTTCGTGATGCTCGGGCTGGCGGCGTTCGACCTCGTCGCCTGGGAGGGGTCGCTGCTCCAGATGGTCAACCACGGGCTGTCGACCGGGGCGCTCTTCCTCCTCGTCGGGATGATCTACGACCGCCGCCACACCAAGCAGTTCGCCGACTTCTCCGGGCTCGCCAAGCCGATGCCCTGGTTCGCCTTCTTCCTCGTCTTCTCGACGCTCGCCTCGGTGGGGCTGCCGGGGCTCAACGGCTTCGTCGGCGAGTTCCTCATCCTGGCCGGCGCCTACCGCGCCGTCGGCTGGTGGGCGGCGGCGGCCACCTTCGGCGTCGTCCTCGCCGCCGTCTACCTGCTCAAGATGCTGATCGAGACGCTGTGGGGTCCGCTCGACCGCGAGGAGAACCGCTCGCTCGCCGACCTCGGCGGGCGCGAGATCGCCATCCTGGTGCCGCTCGCGGCGCTGATGCTCGTGATCGGCGTGGCGCCCGAGCCGTTCCTCAAGCCGATGCGGGCCGACCTCGGGGCGACGCTGGAGACCTACCAGGAGCGGGTGGCCGCGGCGCCTGCCGCCGGCGCGACGCTGCGTGAGGCGGCGCCGGCGGGCGAGGGCGAGGCGGGCGAGGACGAGGAGCTGCCGCGGGCGGCGGAGATCGACGACGCCGAGGACGTCGCCGTCGTCTCCGCGGCGCTCGCCCCGACGGCTCCTCCCGCCGCCCCGGAGGCCGCGCGATGACCGGCTACGAGATCGCCAGCATCGCGCCGGAGATCGTGCTCTCCGCGGCCGGCGTGCTGATCCTCCTGCTCGAGGCCTTCGCGCCGGCCACCCGCCGCGCGTTCACCGTCCTCGCCGCGCTCGCCACCGTCGCCGCCGGCTTCGCCGCCGCGACGATGGTCCAGGGTCGCTCCTTCGCGGGGCTCATCGAACAGAACGAGATCACCATCGTCTTCACCGCCGTCGTGCTGATCTCGACCCTCCTCGGCCTCCTCGCCTCGGACGGCTGGCTGCGCCGCGAGGGCCTCCTCGCCGGCGAGTACCACGCCCTCTTCCTGTGGTGCGCCGCGGGGCTCCTCTTCATGCTGCGGGCGACCGAGCTCCTCACCATCTTCGTCGCGCTCGAGACGCTGTCGCTCGCCCTCTACGCGCTCGCCGCCTTCCACCGGCGGGTGAAGATGGGCACCGAGGCGGCGCTCAAGTACTTCCTCGTCGGCACCTTCGCCAGCGCCTTCATCCTCTACGGCATCGCGCTCCTCTACGGCGAGACCGGCTCGACCATGCTGCCGGCGATCGGCGAGCGGTTCGCCGCCGGCGGGCTGGGCCCGCTCGCCGCCGTCGGCGTGGTGCTGGTGGTCGCCGGCTTCGCCTTCAAGATGAGCCTGGTGCCCTTCCACGCCTGGTCGCCCGACACCTACCAGGGGGCGCCGGCGCCGTTCGTGGGCTTCCTGTCGGTGGCGCCCAAGGCGGCGAGCGCGCTGGTGCTCCTGCGCATGCTGGAGGCCGCGGGCGGCGACTGGGGCACGCTGGTGGCGCTCTTGTCGGTGCTGTCGATGGTCGCCGGCAACCTCCTCGCCCTGGTGCAGAAGGACGTCAAGCGGATGCTCGCCTACTCGGGCATCGCGCACATGGGCTACCTGCTGGTCGCCTTCGCCACGCTGACCCCGGCGAGCTTCGACGCCGCCGCCGTCTACCTCCTCTCCTACGCTCTGATGAACGCCGGCGCCTTCGCGGTGGTGACCGTGCTCTACGAGCGCGCCGGCGAGCAGCACCTGATCTCGGACCTCTCCGGCTGGGGCTACCGCTTCCCCTGGCTGGCGGCGGCGCTGTCGATCTCGATGCTGTCGTTGGGCGGGCTGCCGCCGACCTTCGGCTTCATCGGCAAGTACGTCGTCTTCCTCCACGCCGTCGGCCACGGCGACGTGTGGCTGGCGGTGATCGGCGTCCTGACCAGCCTGATCGGCGTCTTCTACTACCTGCGGGTGGTCTACACCCTCTACATGCGGCCGCTCTCCCACGAGCCGGCGGGGACGCTGCGCGACGCCTGGGGCGGCACCGCCGCGGTGCTGGCCGCGCTGGCGACGCTGCTGCTCGGCGTCCTGCCGGGGCCGATCCTCGACTGGGTGCTCCGCTCCGCGCCGGGTCCATAATTCGCGGCCCGAGCGCCCCCATCGCGATGCCCGCTCCCGACGGCGTCTCGGCGCTCACCCTCAACCGGCTGTCCGTCTACCTGCGCTGCCTGCGCCACCTCCAGGCGGCGGGGGTGCAGCGCGTCTCGTCGCGCGAGCTGGCCGACCGCTTCCTCCTCTCGGCGCACCAGATCCGCAAGGACCTGGCGCAGTTCGGCGAGTTCGGCATCCGCGGCGTCGGCTATCAGGTCGACGTCCTCGCCGAGCACCTGACCGCGCTCCTCGGCCTCGACCGCCACTACCGGCTGGTGATCGTCGGCATGGGGCACCTCGGCTCGGCGCTCGCCCGCTACCTCGGCTTCAACCAGGGCGCCTTCGAGGTGGTCGCCGGCGTCGACCGCGACCCGGCGAAGGTCGGCCGCGAGATCGGCGGCCTGGTGGTGCGGCACCGCGACGACCTGCCGCGGGTGGTGCGCGAGACGGGGGCGGAGATCGGTGTGCTGGCGGTGCCGGCCGAGGCGGCGCAGGCGAACTACGACGCGCTGGTGGCGGCGGGGGTCCGCGCGGTGCTGAGCTTCGCGCCGGCGCGGATCAAGCGCGTGGAGAGGGTGCCGTTGAAGAACGTGGACCTGCGGATTCAGTTGGAGGAGGTGGCGTTTCTGCTGCGGGCGGGGGAGGCGGGGGGAGAGTGAGTGCCCCGCCCCCGCTGCGATGGTGCTCCACCAGGGGGGTGGAGAGGGCGAAAAACCCCCGAAAAGAGCGTGCAACGCTCACGCCGCGCGCCGCCGCTCCCTCGCCGGCCGCAGCACCAGCGG
>DATABP010000058.1:0-3354 GCA_036259515.1 Thermoanaerobaculia bacterium
GCTGGTGCGGCGCCTGCGCCGGGCGACGATCGCGGGCCAGATCGTCCAGGTCTTCAAGCCCGTGGCCGACACCCGGCACGGCCCGGAGCGGCTCGTCACCCGCGACAAGCGGGAGCTCGAAGCCGTGAGCGTCACCTGCTCCTGCGAGATGCGGGAGAAGCTCCTGCCCGATGTCCAGGTCGTGGGGATCGACGAGGCCCAGTTCTTCGATCTCGGTCTGGTGGAGCTGGTGAGCGAGCTCGCCGACGGCGGTCTCCGGGTGGTCGTCGCCGGTCTCGACCTCGACTACCTGCGCCGCCCCTTCGGCCCCATGCCCCAGATCCTCGCCATCGCGGAGTACGTGGACAAGATGCACGCCGTCTGCATGCGCTGCGGCTCGCCCGCCCACTACAGCCAGCGCATCGCCGGCGGCGACGAGCGCGTCCAGGTCGGCGACGGCGAGAGCTACGAGGCCCGCTGCCGCCGCTGCTACGACTCCCGCGCCGAGGGCGCCTCGGTGGAGCCGACGACGCTGCGCCTGCCGGCGGTGCGCCGCACCGGGTCGTAGCGAGCCGGCCGCTACGCCGAGTCGGCGGTGCCGGTCGACGGCAGGAGCGCGCTGCCCGGAGCGCCGCTCGGCTGCTCGAGCGGGATCGGGCGGTTGTCCTCGTCGACGTGGACGAAGGTGAGGTTGGCGTCGGTGACCTTGACGCGCGAGAAGCCGCCGGGGCGGTGCCGCCGCTGCGCCTCGACGGTCACCCGCACGGTCACCGAGGTGCGGCCGCGGCGCAGCGTCTCGGTGTAGAAGCTGACCAGGTCGCCGACGAACACCGGCTGGTGGAACACCACCTCGTCCATCGCCACGGTCACCAGCCGCCCGGCGACGTGCCGCGAGCCCTCGACGGCGCCGGCCTGGTCGATGTAGGAGAGGATGATGCCGCCGAAGATGGTGCCCAGGGCGTTGGTGTCCTTGGGCATCATGATCACCCGGATCGCCGGCTGGACGGGGCCGGCGTCGGGGGCGGGCGGCGGGGCGGTGGGCGCGGTGTCGCTCATCGCGCCGATGCTACCCGCAAGACGGGCCTCCCCTGAAACGGAACGAGGGCGGGTGCCGAGGCACCCGCCCTCCGGGATCCGCGCCGGGGCGCGGTCACTCGCTGCGCGAACCGTCTAGAGCGGCCGGCGCGTCCCGGTCCGCGGCACCGTGGTGCTGGTGGTGCGCGGGACGTGGGTGCGACGGGTGCCGCCGACCAGGCGGTTGACGATGCGGAGCGGAGCGCTGAGAAGTCGACGAATCATGGTGTGTCTCCTGTTGAAGTGACCGTTCGTGACGTCTCCTGTCCGCTTCCTCCCTACTGCGACCTCCGTGCCAGCGCCGCCTCCGCCGCGGTGAGCAGCGGCTCGGCGGAGAGCGGCGCCCCCACCGCCTGACGCATCCACAGGTCGGGCGTCAGCCGGCCGAGCTTGGCGACGCGCTCGAACTCGTCGCCGAAGGAGCGGTCGCTCTCGCGGAAGTAGTCCTCGACCTGGAAGGCGATGAGGTGGCCGAGGGGGTAGTCGGGGGTGTAGAGGCCGGCGTCGACGGTGTGCGAGTAGACGGCGAGGAGCGTCTGGTCGCGGACGCCGAAGATCTCGGCGAAGTAGCGGTTCCACACGTCCTGCGCGATGCCGACCACCGCCTCGCGGAACTGGGCCGGGGTGGCGTCCGGGTGGTCGTAGAGCCAGTGCCAGGCGGCCATGTCGACCAGCGCCACGCCGGCGATCTCGCGGGTGGCCCAGAAGGCGTCGAGCGTCTCGAGGTCGAGCGCCTCCGCGGAGGGGCCGGCGAGGCCGAGGAGCTCGAGGTCGCGGTGCTGGAAGAGGAAGGCCAGCGCCTCGGTGAAGGCGGTGTTCGGCACCCCCTGGAGCAGGGTGTGGTCGATCAGGCTGACGCTGAACACCTGCTCCACGTTGTGGCCCAGCTCGTGGACGGCGATGTTGTAGCCCTTGTAGTCCATCCCGTCGGGGCCGACGCGGGTGCGCAGGTGCGCCTTGTCGTCGCGGCGGGCGCCGCCGAAGGCGTGGCCGGCGCCGCGCGACGGCTCGACCTCGATGCGCTCGGCGAGGAAGCGCGCCCGCTCGGGAGAGAAGCCGAGATCGCCGAGCAGCTCGGGCAGGCCGGCGGCGAACGCCTCGGCCGACGGGTAGCGCTCCTTGGTGATCGCGTCGAGCTCGGCCTCGGTGTGGGCGCCGCGCGGGCGGAAGCCGACGTACCAGATGTCGAACGGCTCGAGCGGCCGGCCGAGCCGCTCCGCCACCAGCGCGCCGACCGGGGCGCCGAGCGGCGAGGTGAGCACCGCCTCGAACAGCGCCCGCACCTCGGCCTCCGGGATCTCGCGGTCCTCCTCGAAGCGGCGCTCGATGAACGTGGGAGCGTCCGGCGAGTAGGGGTCGGCGCGGCGGACGGCGTGGAAGATCTCCAGCCAGCGGCGGTAGCGCTCGTCGGGCTCGCGGGCGGCGAGCGTCCCGGCGGCGGGGCGCGGGGCGTCGGCGGCGAGGCCGGCGGCCTCGAGCTCGCCCGCGGTGGTCGCCGCCGAGGGCGTCACCGCGTTGGTCTCCGGGTTCCAGTCGAAGCGCGGGTCGTCGATCACCGCCGCCGGGATCTCCTGGCGCACGATGCGGTCGAAGACGCGGGCGATGGTGCGCTGCTTCGCCAGCCCGTCGGGGTCGGCGTAGCGCGCCTTGAGCTCGTCGCGCAGCCCCCAGTGGGAGATCAGCCGCAGGCCGGCGGGGAAGAGGCGGTCGCCCTCGGCGTCGACCAGGTGGTGGAGGAAGACGTTGTAGCCCGAGATGTAGGTGTCGGCGGCGGCGAACGCCTCGCCGATCGCCTGCTGCACCTCGGCCGGCACGCGGCCGGCGAAGCCGCCGGCGAGCCGGGTCTCGGCCCACTCGCGGCGCGTCCACTCGGGGCCGCGGGCGAGCTTCTCCTCGAGCGTCGTGACCGGGAAGTTGAGGAGCGCGACGAAGGCGATCTTGTTGGCGAAGAGGTCGTCCGAGAGGTGCGCTCCCGGGCTGAAGCCGGCGAGCCGCCGGTCGAGCGGCAGGAGCGGGCCGATCTCGAGGTCGGCGCCGCGGCGGAGGTCGCGCACCAGCGAGGTCATGTAGCCGCCGATCCGCTCCATCGCGAACTCGAAGCGATCGAAGGTGAGGTCGAGCTCCGGCCCGGCGGGCACGAACTCCGTCTCGGCGAAGGAGCGGTAGGCGGCGGCGTCGCCGTCCTCGGCGCGCCAGAAGCGGCGCACCTGCGCCAGCCCCCGGTCGATGCGCGCCGCCTCGCCCTCGCCGTGGCGGGCGACCAGCGCGGCGCGGGCGGCGGCGACGGTGGCGTCGTCGACC
>DATABP010000059.1:0-1697 GCA_036259515.1 Thermoanaerobaculia bacterium
GTCGAGGAGGCGCGCCTCCTCCACGACCCGGTCGCGGGCAAGGGGAGCGGGCCGGGCGTCGCCGAGGGGCTCCTGGCGCTCCTCGAGCGGGCGGAGCGCGAGGTGACGATCGAGTCGCCGTACCTCGTCCCCACCCGCGGCTTGGAGGCGGTGCTGGCGCGGACGCTCGACCGCGGCGTCGCCGTCCGCATCCTCACCAACTCGCTCGCCACCACCGACAACCTGTGGGCGCAGGCCGGCTACGTGGGCGAGCGGCGGCACCTGGTGGCGATGGGGGTCGAGCTGTGGGAGTACCGCGGGCCGGAGTCGCTCCACGCCAAGACGGCGGTGATCGACGGCGAGACGGCGGTGGTCGCCTCGTTCAACCTCGACCCGCGCTCGCAGCGGCTCAACCGCGAGGTGGCGGTGGTGGTCGAGGACCGGGCGCTGGCGGCGGAGCTCTCGGCGTGGATGGACGGGCACCTGGAGCGGGCGGTGCGGATCGACGCGCGCGGCTGGCCGGAGGGGGCGACGGAGCCGTTCCCCGGGGTGCCGGCGGCGAAGCGGCGGAAGCTCCGCCTCCTGCGGCTGATCGCGCCGCTCATCCGCTCGCAGCTCTGAGCTCGCGGCCGCCGCGACGCCGGGTAGGATCGCCGCGCACATGCTCGAAACCGCCGCGCCCGAAACCGCCGCGCCGCCCGCGCCGCCGGTCGCCTGGCGGGCCCTCCTCGCCGTCGCCGCCGGCAAGCTGGCGATCCACCTGCCGCTCGCCGGCGCCTACGGCTTCCACCGCGACGAGTGGTACTACCTCGCCTGCGGCCGGCGGCTCGCCTGGGGCTACGTCGACCATCCGCCGGTCGCGCCGCTGGTGGCGCGGCTGGTCGAGGAGGTCGCCGGGCCGTCGCTGGTCGCGCTGCGGACGGTGCCGGCGCTCCTGGGCGCCGCGATCGTCGTGCTCGCCGGGCTGATGGCGCGCGAGATGGGCGGCCGCGCCTGGGCGCAGGGGCTGGCGGCGACGGCCGTCCTCGCCTCGCCGATCTTCCTCCTCACCCACCACCTCTTCCAGACCGTCGTCTTCGACCAGCTCGCCTGGGCGGCGGCCACGCTCCTCGTCCTGCGCCTGGCGCGCACCGGCGACTCGCGGCTGTGGCTGGCGGTCGGCGCCGTCGCCGGGGTGGGACTCCTCGCCAAGCACACGGTGGCGCTCTTCGGGATCGGGCTGGTCGCGGGGATCGTCGCCACGCCGCTCCGGCGGCAGCTCCGCTCGCCGTGGCCGTGGGCCGGCGGCGCGCTGGCGCTGGCGATCGTCCTCCCCAACCTGCTGTGGCAGGCGGCGCACGGCTGGCCCAGCCTGGAGTTCGCCCGCAACAACAACGCCGACATGGCCGACGAGCTGGGGGTGGCGGGCTTCCTCGGCGTCCAGGCGGCGTTCGTCGGGCCGCTGGTGCTGGTGCTGTTCGCCGCCGGGGTGGCGTTCCTCTGCGGTCGGCGGGGGCGGCCGTTCCGGTGGGCGGGCGTCCTGTGGCTGGCGGTGACCGCGCTCCTGCTGGCGATCGGCGGCAAGCCGTACTACCCGGCGCCGTCGTGGCCGGCGGTGCTCGCCGCCGGCGCGGTGGCGGCGGAGGCGCTGGCGGCGGCGCGGGGCTGGCGACGGCTGCGCGGGGCGGTGCCGGCGGCGGTCGTCCTCGCCTCGCTGCCGCTGGCCTGGGTGGCGCTGC
>DATABP010000060.1:0-3699 GCA_036259515.1 Thermoanaerobaculia bacterium
GGCGCGCCGAGCGCCATCCGCAGGCCCATCTCGCGGGTGAGCTGGGCGACCGCGTAGCCGACCACTCCGTAGACGCCGAGCGCCGCCAGCGCCAGCGCCAGGGCCGCGAGGACGCCGAGCAGCACGGCGGCGAAGCGGCGGTCGGCGAGCGACGCGGCGACCACCTCGTCGAGCCCGCGCACCGCGTCGAGCGGCAGCGCCGGGTCGAGCTCGGCGACGACGCGCCGCAGCTCCGGCGCCAACGCCGCCGGGTCGCCCTCGACGCGCGCCACCAGCGCCGCCGAGCTCATCGCGTTCTGCGCCATCGGCAGGTAGATCTCGGCGTCGGGCTGGGTGGTGAGGTCCTGGTGCCGCGTGTCGCCGACCACGCCGACGATCTCGACCCACTCGACGTCCTCGGCGGCCGGGTCGCCGAAGGTGATGCGCTCGCCGAGCGCGCCCTCGGGGAAGACGCGGTCGGCGAGGGCGCGGCTGACCAGCGCCGCGAGCGGCGCGCCGTCGCGGTCGGCCTCCCGCAACGGCCGGCCGGCGAGGAGCGGCACGCGCAGCGCCTCGAGGTAGCCGGGGGTGACGAAGCGGATGCCCGCCACCTCGGTCTCCTGCGGCGGCGGCTCCGGCCGGCCGGCGACGTAGTAGCCGAGGTAGTAGCCCTCGCCCGAGAGCGGCAGCGGGTACCCGGCGCCGGCGACGTCGACCCCGGGCAGCGCCGCCAGCCGCTCCACCGCCTGACGGTAGAACGCCACCCGCCGCGGCTCCTCCTCGTAGGGCGAGTCCGGCAGGGTGACCATCGCCGTCAGCACGCCGTCCGGCTCGAAGCCGGGAGCGATCGACTGCACGGCGAGGAGGCTGCGGATCAAGAGCCCGGCGACCACCAGGAGCGCCACCGCCAGCGCCACCTCGACGAGCACCAGCCCCTGGCGCACCCGTCGCGCCCGGCGACCCTCGCCGCTGCCGGCGGTGCCCTGCTTGAGCGCGCTCTGGAGGTCGCGGCGGGCCGGGCGGAGGATCGGCGCCAGCCCGGCGAGGAGGCCGGCGGCGAGCGCCACCGCCAGGGTGAAGCCGAAGACCGAGGGATCGAGCCCGATCTCGGCGGCGCGCGGAATGGCGTCCGGATCGAGGCGGAGGAGCGCCCGCGTGCCCCAGGCCCCGAGCAGGAGGCCGAGGAGGCCGCCGGCGAGCGACAGGAGCACCGTCTCGGCGAGGAGCAGGCGCCCGATGCGCCCGCGGCCGGCGCCCAGCGCGGTGCGCATGGCGAGCTCGCGGTCGCGGCGGGCGACGCGGACGAGCAGCAGGTTGGCGACGTTGGCGCAGACGATCAGCAGCACCGACAGCGCGGCCACCGCCAGCACGCGCAGCGCCGGGCGGACGTCCTCGACCACCAGCTCGTGGAGCGGCACCAGGTTCACCGTCCAGCCGTCGTTCGAATCCGGGTACTCGCGGGCGAGGCGGGCGGCGATCGCCGTCATCTCCGCCTGCGCGCGCTCGACGGGCACGCCGTCGTCCAGCCGCGCGACGACGCCGACGTAGTGGGCGCCGCGCTGGTTCGGGTCGATCTCGAGCTGGAGCGGCAGCCACGCCTCGACCTCGCTGGGGAACGAGAAGCCCTCCGGCATCACCCCGATCACCCGGTGGGCCTCGCCGTCGAGGTCCAGGGTGCGCTCGAGCACCGCCGGGTCGCCGCCGAAGCGGCGCTGCCAGAGGTCGTGGCCGAGGACCACCACCGCCGGGCCGCCGGGGCGGTCCTCCTCGGCGGTGAAGGCGCGGCCGAGCGCCGGGCGCACTCCCATCACCGCGAAGAACGACTCGGCGACGCCCGCCCCGGAGACGCGCTCCGGCTCGCTGCCCGGGGCGTTGAGCGCCAGGTTGCTCCGCGACAGCGCCGCCATCGCCGCGAAGCTCTGCGCCGTCGCGCGCCAGTCGGCGTAGTGCGGCGGCGACGACGAGAAGCGCGGGAAGCCGGCCTCCGGGTTGGCGTCGATCAGCATGACGATCTCGCCCGGCTCCGGGTACGGCAGCGGCTCGACCAGCACGGCGTCGAAGACGGTGTAGATGGCGGCGGTGGCGCCCACCCCGAGCGCCAGCGCCAGCACGGCGGCGGCGACGAGGCCGGGGCTGCGGCGGAAGCTGCGGGCGGCGAAGCGGAGGTCGCGGAGGAAGGTCATCGCAGGGGTAGAACGCGCGAGAGACGGGAAGGTTGCTCCGAAGGCGCTCGCGAGGGTGGCGTATCGTGAGGCGATGGACGGAGGGAGCTTCGCGATCCGCAGCCGCCGGGTGACGACGCCGGAGGGTCTCCGGCCGGCGGCGGTGGTGGTGCGGGGCGGAACGATCGCGCGCGTCGAGGCGTGGGAGGCGCTGCCGGGCCGAGAGGTCCTCGACGCCGGCGACTCGGTGCTCATGCCGGGAGTGGTCGACCTCCACGTCCACGCCGACGATCCCGGGCGGGCGGAGTGGGAGGGCTTCGAGCACGCCACGCGGGCGGCGGCGGCCGGCGGGGTGACGACGTTCGTCGACATGCCGCTCAACAGCGTGCCGCCGACGACCAGCCGCGCCGGCCTGGCGGCGAAGCGGGCGGCGGCGGACGGGCGGCTGGCGGTGGACGTCGGGCTGTGGGGCGGCCTGGTGCCGGAGAACGCGCCACTGGCCGGCGAAACCGCCGCGGACGACGGCGAGCTCGCCACCCTCTGGCGCGAGGGGGTCCTCGGCTTCAAGGCGTTCCTGGCGCCGTCGGGGGTCGACGACTTCCCCGCCGTCGGCGAGGACGAGCTGCGCCGCGCCCTGCCGCTCCTCGCCCTCCTCGGGGCGCCGCTCCTCGTCCACGCCGAGCTGCCCGCCCGGCTCGACCTCGCCTGGGGCGAGGCGGCCGACGACGCGCGCTGCCGCTCCTACGCCGCCTGGCTCGCCTCGCGGCCGCCGGCGGCGGAGGCGGCGGCGATCGAGCTGGTCGCCGCGATCGCCGGCGAGGTCGGCGCGCGCGTCCACGTCGTCCACGTCTCGTCGGCCGAGGGCGTCGAGGCGGTCCGGCGGGCGCGGGAGCGCGGGGTGGCGATCAGCGCCGAGACCTGCCCCCACTACCTCGTCGGCTGCGCAGAGGAGATCGCCGACGGCGCCACCGCCTGGAAGTGCGCGCCGCCGGTGCGCGAGGCCCGCCACCGCGAGGCGCTGTACCTCAGCGGCACGGCGCTGACCACGGTCGGGTTCGGCGACATCGTCCCCGCGACCGGCGCCTTGCGGCTCGTGACGGTCGCCGAGGCCGCCACCGGGTTCGCGGTCATCACCGGCGCCATCTCCTACCTGCTCTCGGTCTACCCGCAGGTCTCGGTCGTCCGATCGGCGTGCGCTCGTCTGGCCGACGCGCGCGCCGGCGAGGTCGAGGAGGCGGGGCCAGGGCGGCTCGGGATCCCGCGCCGCCCGCCCGCCGTCCGTCGCCTCCTGGTGTCTCTCGTCCATCCCCGCCCCTCCCTCCGTCATCTCCGCAGCAGCCGCCCGTGGCCGCCGGTCACCCTCTCGCCGTCGAACACCTCGACCCCGCGCACGAACGTCCGCCGCACCACTCCCGCCAGCTCGCGGCCGGCGTAGGGGCAGACCGGGTGGCGATGGTAGAGCCGATCGGGGGCGACGGTGAAGCGGGCGTCGGGGTCCCAGACGACGAGGTCGGCGTCGTGGCCGGGGGCGATCGCCCCCTTGCGGCCGGCGACCCCC
>DATABP010000061.1:0-7886 GCA_036259515.1 Thermoanaerobaculia bacterium
GGTCGGCGCGCCGCCAGCGGCGGACGACCCGCGTCTCGTGGCGCGCCTCGACCAGCGACGGCAGCCCGGCCATCCGCCCCCCGCCGCCGGGCAGCGACCACTGCCGGCTGGCGAGCATCGGCACCAGGAACACGGCGACCAGGAGCGACGCCGAGAGCGACACCACCACCGCCAGGCCGAGATCGCCGAACACCTCGCCGGCCACCCCCTCGACGAACACCATCGGGAAGAACACCGCGACGGTGGTCAAGGTCGAGGCGATCACCGCGCCGCGCACCTCCTCGGTGCCGCGCACCGCGGCGGCGAGAATCGAGTCGCCCTCCTCGCGGCAGCGGAAGATCGACTCCAGCACCACGATCGACGAGTCGACCAGCATGCCGACGCCGAGCGCCAGGCCGCCCAACGACATCACGTTGAGGCTGATGCCGGCGAGGTGGAGCGGCGCGAAGGTGATGAGCAGCGACGCCGGGATCGAGATGCCGACGATCACCGTCGAGCGCACGTTGCGCAGGAAGAGATAGAGGACGAGGATGGCGAGCAGCCCGCCGCCGATCGCGGCGTCGATCACCGAGTCGATCGAGTCGCGGATGAAGATCGAGCGGTCGGCGACGACGGAGAGCCGCGCGCCCTCGGCGACGAAGAGCTCCGGCGCCAGCCCGACGGGCGCGCCGGGGCCGGGGCCGCCGGGGCCGCCCGGCCGCGCCTCCTCCCCCTCCCCCGCCTCCTCGCCCTCGGCCGCCGCCGCCGGGCCGCCGGCGGCGATCCGCGCCAGCTCCTCCGGGTCGGTCTCGCCGAGCCGCCGCCGCACGCGGTCGGCCAGCGCCACGATGTTGGCGTCGGCCTCCTTGAAGACGTCGATCTGGACGCTCTCGCCGCCGTCGGTGCGGGTGACCAGCTCGCGGTCCTTGTGGCCGCGCAGCACCGCTCCGAGGTCGCCCACCCGCACGTCGCGGCCGTCGATCCGGGCGACCACCGTGTCGGCGATCTCGTCCGGGTCCTGGTACTCGTTGAGCGTGCGCACCATGTACTCGGTGCGCCCCTCCTTGATCGTGCCGCCGGCGACGTTGATGTTCTCCTGCCGCAGCCGCTGGATGACCTGGCCGATCGAGATCCCCGTCCGCGCGAGCTGCTCCTCGTCGAGGAGCACGTGGATCTCCTCCTCGAGGCCGCCGCGCACGCGCACCGCGGCGACGCCCTCGATCGGCTCGAGCGCCCGCTTGACCTCGAGGTCGGCGAGCCGGCGCAGGCGCTTCAGGCCCTCCTCGCCGGCGAAGCGCGCGCCGGTTCCGGAGAGTGACAGCTCGAGCACCGGGTCGAGCTGCGGGTCGTAGTGGAGGAGCAGCGGCCGCTCGGCGCCGTCGGGCAGGAAGACGAGGTCGAGCTTCTCGAGCGCCTCCTGGGTGGCCTCGGCGACCTCGGTCTCCCAGGCCAGCTCGAGCACCACGTCGGAGACGCCGGCGCGGGAGATCGACGAGATGCGGCGCAGGCCGCCGACCACCCCGAGCGCCTCCTCGATCGGCCGCGAGACGTCGTTCTCCACCTCCTCCGGCGCGGCGCCCGGGTACTCGGTGCGCACCGTCAGCGTGGGGTACGACATCTCCGGCATCAGGGTGACCGGCAGCCGCTGGGCGGAGAAGTACCCGAACACCACCGCCGCCGCCACCACCATGAAGACGGCGACCGGCCGCTCGGTGACGAAGCGGGAGACGGCGCCGGTGCGGCCCGGCGCCGCCCCCTCCTGGCTCGAGAGCTCGCTCACCGGCCGCGCGCCTCGCCCTTGGCGCCGCCCGCCTCGGCGGCGACCGCCTCGGCCTTCTCCGGCCGCTCGCCGGCGAGCCGCACCAGCGCCCCCGGCTTGAGCGCCGCCTGCCCGGCGATCACCACCTTGTCGCCGGCGGCGAGCCGGTCGCCGGCCGGCAGCAGGAAGCGCTCGTCCTCGAGCTCGGCCTCGAGGTAGATGCGCTCCACCTTGCGGTCCTCGCCCATGCGGTAGACGAACACCTGGTCGCGGTCGTAGACCAGCGCCCGCTTGGGGACGAGGAGCGCGTCCTCGCGCACGTCGGTCACCAACTGCACGTCGACGTACATCCCCGGGCGCAGCCCCTCCTGGCGCGGGATCGCCACCGTCACCTTGACCGTGCCGCTCTGCGGGTCGACCACCGGCGACAGCCGCTCGACGCGGCCGCTCCAGGTGCGCGCGAGCGACGGCGCCGCGATCCGCGCCGACAGACCGTCGGCGAGGAGCGGCAGCTCCTTCTCCGGCACGTAGACGCGGGCGACGATCGAGTCGAAGTCGACGAGGTCGAAGAGGTGCTGGTTCGGCGTCACGTGGTCGCCGAGGCCCACCAGCCGCCGTGTGATGGTGCCGGAGATCGGCGCCACCACCGTGGTGTAGGACAGCTCGCGGCGGGCGTCGGCCTCCGCCAGCTCGAGCTGCTCGATCTGGTGGGTGGCGTCGTTGAACGCTTGCTCACTGATCAACTGGTTGGCGAAGAGGCGCTTCTGCCGCTCGTACTCGCGGCGCGCGCGATCGAGCTCGGCGGTGGCCCTGGCCAGCCGGTTGCGCTGCTCGTCGTCCTGGAGGCGCAGGAGCACCTGCCCGCGCGAGACCTCCGCGCCCTCCTCGACGTTGAGCGCCACCACGCGGCGGGCGGCCTGCGAGTAGACGGCGACCTCGTCCTCGGCCTCGAGGTTGGTCGAGTAGCGCAGCACCTGCTCGATCGGGCCGGTGGCGAGCGCCACCACCTCGACCGGCACGGCGGCGTCTTCGGGCGCGGCCTCGGCGCCGGCGGCGGCCTCGCCCTCCGGGCGGGCGGGATCGGCCTGACTGTCGTTCGAGCAGGCGGCGGAGCCGAGGCCGAGGAACACGACGGCGGCGAGCAGGAGGTGTGCGGCGAGTCTCTTCACGGTCCTTCTCCAGGTGACGTGCGGGGGGCGGTGCGGACGTGGATCGCAACGCCCGGCCCGGAATGGAAAATCCCTTCGACTCCCAGATACGCCGCGGAGCACCCCGGTGTTTCGCGCCCGGCCGCGCCGGGCCCGGCTCAGGGAGAGGGAAGGGAGAGCTCGCCGCCTGCGGGAAGGAAACCGCCGGTGCAGCGCGTCGGCCGCGCGCGACCCGACACCACGAGCATCGCCTCCTCGATGCTCGTCGTGCAGTAGGCATAGTCGCCGGAAGGCAGGGCGGGAACTCGCAGCCCGGCCGACCCTGCCGGCTCCTCGCCGTGGAGCCGCGCCCACTGCCGCAAGAGACTCACGTCGACCGCTTCCCCATCGACGATCAAGAGACCGACTTCGCCTGCCGTGTCCTCGACCTCGGTCGGCAGCACGACCGCCCCTTCGGCGGCCGCCGCCCGGACCTCGACCGGGTCGCCTGCGACGACCCGCTCCACCGTCAGGCCGAAGCCGAGCGGCAGGACGACCAGGAGAGCTTCCGCCGTGCCCGACGGCAAGGCCAGTGCGAAACCTCCGTCGACCCGGGTCACGGCGTCGGCGGGAGCGCCGGGCATTCCGCCGGCGGAGAACGGCAGCGCGATCACCGCCGCTCCCGCCAGCCCGCCGCCCTCCGAGACGACGCGGCCGGTGAGGTGCAGCCGGTCTTCGAGCACCAGGCGCACCGGAGGCGGCGGCGCGTCCTCGTCGACCTCGACGGTGTGCGTCGCCGACGACCGTTCGCCCAGCGACGCCTCGAGCCAGTAGGTGGCGGGAGCGAGCCCCCGCGCCACGAAGAGGCCTTCGCCGTCGGTCTCCACGGCGAAGTTGCCGCCCTCCCCGACACGCACGATGCGGACCCGTGCCTCCGGGACCGGTCGCCCTCGCGGATCGACCACCGAGCCGGTGACCTCAGTCGCCGGCAGCTCGATCACCAGGTCGTCGTCGCCGTCCTCCACCTCGACCGCAAGACCGCGGGCGGAAACGCCCGCCGCCTCCGCGATCACGTCGACGTCCCATCGCCCGTCGCGCGGGAGAACGGTCTCGAAGCGACCCTCCCGGTCCGACGTCGCGCGGACCTTCCGGGCTCCCGTCCGGCCACCGAACCACAGGTCGGCGGAGAGCGGCTCCTCTCCCAGCCGGACCTCTCCCGCGACCCGCGCCAGCTCCAGCGAGACGGAGAGGAACGGCTCGTCGCCCCCGGCCAGGGTCATCGGACCTTCGACCGCGAGAACGCTTCCTCGCCGGTCGAGGACGCGCACCAGGTACTCGCCGGTCTCGATGGACGGCGAGGTCCATCGGCCGGTTTCGTCCGTCGTGCCCTCGACGGCCTCGGAGGCCGCGCCGCTCGTCTCGTCGACAGGCTCGACCCTCACCCGCCATCGCCCCTCTTCGTCGGGACGAGGGGGATCGACCTGCACCGTCAGGTGGATGGGCGGCGCGAGGACGAGCGGTTGGAGCAACGTGGTCTCGAGATCCGCCCGCACCTCGATCGGGCCCACGCGTGCGATCGCGTAGCCCGGCTGATGGGCGGTCACCTCGTAGGTGCCCGGCGCGACGTCCTCGAACAGGAAGAAGCCCTGCTCGTTGAGCCGGGCCGTCAGCTCGAGCGCCTGCCGCTCTCGGCTCGCCCGCGGATCGTCGCCCCGCAGACCGAGGGGGAGCAGCCGGATGAGGGTCGCGTCGGGGATCGCCGGACCGTCCACCGTGGTGACCTCACCGAGCACCGTGGCGCCCCGGCGTAGCGGCAGGCTGCCGAGATCGACCGCCGCGCCGGCCTGGAGGTCGACCGCCCAGAGATGCTGCGCCGCCCACCCTGGCGCCTTCGCGCGCAGGTTCCATCGGCCCGCGGGGAGCGGACAGGAGAAGGCCCCGGCCTCGCCCACCGGGCAGACGACCGTCAGCTCCTCCACGGGGCAGACCACCGGCGCGGCACCCTGTCGATGCACCGGCCGCAGGCGCCAGGTGACCTGTTCGGGCCCCCGCTCGGCGGCGGGAGCCGACCAGCGGCCGCCGATGCGGGCTTCCCGCCAGACGTGCAGCTCCAGGACGTGCTCGACCGGGAGCGTCGCCCGGCGTACCTCGCTCCAGATGCCGGGCGAGTCCACCTGGAGCTCCCACCGCTCGCCGGGAGCGCCCATGTCGAGCGTCACGAATCGTCGCTCGGCGGGCAGCTCGACGAGCGCCGGCTCGACACTGGCCTCCGGCTCGTCGAGTCGCTCCGCCCTGACGAGGAGCGGCCGATCCGCCAGCTCGTCGCACTCGACCACCCGGACGTCCAGAGCCGCGAGGCTCGGCGAAAGAAGGAGAGCGGCCAACACGGCGCCGGCCAAGAACGCCGTCTTCGGAGAAGCAATTCGCATCGGTCCTCGGCTCCGCGCCTGGGTGTCAGTGCTCGACACGTTGTTCACTCGCGTGACGGGCGGTCGTCCGCCGGGTGGGGTGTGGGGTCGGTCGTGATTGTAGTCGTGGAACCGAGGTCGAGGGCCTGTTGGCGTGGCTCCGAGGATTCGTCGGCGCGCCGGCAGGCCCCACTCGCGCAAGCTGGTCTGGACGGCAAGCGCTAGGCTTCGCCGCCGTGGCCCGTCCCGCCCTCTCCCCCGCCGCCGCCGACCGCGACCCCGCCGCCGAGACCCGGCGCGGCGTCGCCTACGCCGGCGCCGCCTTCCTCTTCTGGGGGCTGGCGCCGATCTACTGGAAGGCGCTCGGCGCGGTGCCGCCCGCCGAGGTGCTGGCGCACCGCGTCGTGTGGTCGTTCGTGCTGCTCACCGGGATGCTGGTCGCCGCGCGGCGCGGGCGCGAGCTGGTGGCGGCGGTGCGGCGGCCGAAGACGCTCGCCACGCTGGTGCTGACCACCGCGCTGATCGCCGTCAACTGGTACGTCTACATCTGGGCGATCGACGCCGACCGGGTGCTCGAGTCGAGCCTCGGCTACTTCGTCAACCCGCTGGTCAACGTGCTCCTGGGCGTCGCCTTCCTGCGCGAGCGGCTGCCGAAGGCGCAGGCGTGGGCGGTGGCGATCGCCGCCGTGGGGGTGGCGATCCTCACCGTCGAGGTCGGCCGCGTGCCGTGGGTGGCGCTGGCGCTCGCCGGCACCTTCGGCTTCTACGGCCTCCTGCGCAAGACGGTCGACGCCGGGCCGCAGGTGGGGCTGGCGGTGGAGACGGCGCTCCTCACCCCGCTGACCCTGCTGTGGCTGGGCCGGCTGCACGCGGCGGGCGATGGGCACCTCGGCGGCGGCGACCTCGGCGTCGACGCGCTCCTCGTCGGCGCCGGCCTCGTCACCGTGCTGCCGCTGGTGTGGTTCACCCAGGGGGCGCGGCTCCTGCCGCTCTCGGCGCTCGGCCTCCTCCAGTACCTGGCGCCGACGCTCCAGTTCCTGCTCGCGGTGCTGGTCTACCGCGAGCCCTTCACCGCCCGCCACCTCGCCGCCTTCGCGGTGATCTGGGCGGCTCTCGGGGTGTTCACCTGGGACCTCCGGCGGCGGGTGCGGCAGGGCGCGGCGCGCGGCGCCGGGCGGATCGTGCCGCCGGCGCCGCGCGGGTGAGGCCGCCGCCCCGCCGGCTCAGAAGGCGGCGGTGTCGGCGTCGCCGCAGAGGCTGCCCGGCGCCTTCTCGTAGACCCGTTGCGCCCCGGAGAGCCCGTCGATCACGGTGACCCGGTAGCCGAGGTCGGTGAGCCCGCCGTGGAACACCCAGTGGCGCCCGTCGACCGGCGTGGCGTCGAGCACCTTGACGAACACCTCGACGTTGGCGGGGTCGAAGAACCAGGCCCAGCCGGAGTCGGCGGTCTCCTCCACCGTCGTCGCCGGCACGTAGGAGCCGGTCGCCGGGTCGAGCCAGTCGACGGCGACGGTGAAGCGGTCGTCGGCGCCCAGGAGCAGCGAGGCGGACGCCGGGGTCGCCGGGCCGGAGGCGACCGCCCCGCCGCCGGCCGCCTCGACGCCGGTCGGGAACGCCGCGGTGTCGGCGCCGCCGCACAGGCTCCCCGCCGGCCGCTCGTAGCTGCGCACGTCTCCGGTCGCCAGGTCCTCCACCCGCAGCTCGTAGCGGACGTCGGTCAGGCTGCCGTGGAACACCCAGTGGTGGCCGTTCACCGTCTCGGCGTCGAGCACCTTGGTCAACACCTCGAGGTTGTCGGGGTGGAAGAACCAGAAGAAGCCGGAGTCCGCGGTCTCGGGGACGGCGTGGCCGACCCCCTCGCCACCGCTCCGCGGGTCGCGCCACGCGACGGTGACGGCGAAGCGGCCGTCCGCGAGGCACAGCGTGGCGCCGTCCTCGACGCAGCCGAACGTGGTCTCCTCCTCGACGACGGTCGCCCACAGCTCGACGTCGTGCTCGCCGTCGTCGTGCGCGAAGTAGAGGCGATCCCCGGCGCGGACGAAGCCGGTGAAGCCGATGGCGCCCCCCGTCGGCCGGCTGACCGGCGAGGTGCCCTCGGGCGTGCCGTCGGTGCGCCAGATCGAGCCGTCGGAGGCGCCCAGGAAGAGGTCGCCGTCGGCCGCCTCGGCGTAGAGGTCGAGCGCCGGGTGCACCACGAAGAGCCCGAGCGACTCCAGCTCCCCGTCGACCACGACGTGAGCCAGCCCGGTGCCGGTGACGACGACCGGCGCCTCGCCGGCGGCGACGACCTTGTCGATCTCGGTCGGCAGCGGCGCCGCCACCGGCTCGACCGCCCCGTCGCGGAGGCGCCACAGCTCTTCGTCGGCGTTCGGACGGCGGACGAAGTACACCTCGTCGCCGACGACGGCGGGCGGGGCGAGGACCGGCGGATCGGACGGCGGCAAGAAGAAGCTGGTGGTCACCGGCAGCTCCCAGGGGAGCACCCTGTCGGCGACCTCGCTCACGCCGCCGCCGGCGAGGTCGATCTGGTAGAGGCTGGTGCCCGGCCCGCCCGGCAGCCCGCCGAGGCACGACGAGTAGAGATAGAGGCGGTCGCCGTGCGCGGCGACCCCG
>DATABP010000062.1:0-2942 GCA_036259515.1 Thermoanaerobaculia bacterium
GAGGAAGAGCTCGAAGCCGCCGCCGCCGCCGCCGCCGCCGTCGCCGCCGTCCTCGCCCGCTTCGCCCGCGGCCGCCTCGACCCGGAACCACGCCACGTCGCCCGGCGACAGCACCTCGCTCGGCCGCCGGCGGCGGGTCCAGGCGATGCCCTCGGCGTCGAGGACGAGCTCGCGGTCCTCGATGCGCACCCGCGCCGTCTCCGGCCCGCTCTCGACGACCACCCCCTGCACCCAGCGGCCGGGGGTGAGCGGCTGGCCGGTCCAGCTCGACAGCTCGTGGGTGGCCGCCTCGGCCGTCGGCACCTGGGCCACGGCGCCGCGCCAGCCGCGCCGGCGGTCGAGCCGTTGGAGGCCGTCGCGCAGCGCCTCTTCGGCGGCGGTCTGCATCGCGCGGTCGAGCGTCGTCCACACCTGGAGGCCGCCGTCGTGGACGGCGTCGGTGCCGTAGGTCGCTTCGAGGTGCTTGCGGATGTCCTCGGCGAAGTAGGGGGCGAGCGGCACGTCGGGGGTGTGCGAGACCGGGAGGAGCGGCGTGGCGACCGCCGCCTCGAACTCCTGGCGGGTGACGAAGCCCTCGGCGAGCATGCGGGAGAGCACGTGGTCGCGGCGCTCCTTGACCATCTCCGGCCGCCGGTAGGGCGACAGCCGGCTCGGCTGCTGGACGATGCCGGCCAGGGTCGCCGCCTCGGGCAGGGTCAGCTCGCCGACCTCCTTGTCGAAGTAGTACCGCGCCGCCGCCGCCATCCCGTAGTTGCCGTGGCCGACGTTGACCAGGTTGATGTAGAGGGTGAGGATCTGCGGCTTGGTGTAGCTCTTCTCGATCTCGACCGCGAGGAGCGCCTCCTCGACCTTGCGCCGCCAGGTCTGCTCGCGGGTGAGGAACAGCTCGCGGGCGAGCTGCATGGTCAGCGTGCCGGCGCCCTCGACGATCTCGCCGGCGCGCAGGTTGGCGAGCTCGGCGCGCAGGATGGCGGCGAGATCGATGCCGCCGTGCTGGTAGAAGTTGGCGTCCTCGACGGCGACCAGCGCCTGGCGCAGGAGCTCCGGCACCTCGCTCTCGGCGAGCAGCACCCGGCGCTGGCGGGCGAAGGTGGCGAACACCTCGCCGTCGCGGTCGTAGAGGCGGCTGATCAGGCCGGGCTGGAAGTCGGTGAGCGCCTCGACCCGCGGCATGTGGATGGCGGCGGCGACCCCCACCCCGGCCACTCCGCCCACCGCCGCGGCGACGGCGAGCGGCAGCGCCCAGCGCAGCCAGCGGCGTGGCCGGGCGTGGCGGGCGCCGCGGAGCGGGTCGGCGCCGAGCCGCCGGCGGCGGACGGCGGCGGGCGGGCGGGGCTCTTCGGGGGACCGGCGGGCGGGCGGCATCGGGTCGTACTCCATGGCCGCCGATTATCGCCCAGCAGCGGACAGCGGACGTTGAGCACGTGTAGACTTCCGCCCCCCGGCCGCCGCCGCGCGGCCGGAAGGCCGTCTATCGATGAGCGCACCTTCCGAACGCTCGGCCGCCGCGGTGCCCCCGGAGACGTCCGCCTCCGGCCAGGAGCTCGCCGCCCGCCTGCGCGAGCTCGGCCTCGTCCACCACCTGTCGACCGCCGTCGCCCGCGCCGAGAGCCTCGCCGACGTCTACGAGATCACCCTCGACGCGGTGATCGAGGCGCTCCACGCCGACCGCGCCTCGCTGCTCCTCTTCGACGCCGCCGGGGTGCTGCGCTTCAGCGCCTGGCGGGGTCTCTCGGAGGGCTACCGCACGGCCGTCGAGGGGCACACGCCGTGGACGCCGGAGCAGGTGGACGCGCGGCCGATCGCCGTCGCCGACGCGCTCGAGGACCCCTCGCTCGCCCCCTTCCGCGCCGTCTTCGAGCGCGAGGGGGTCCGCGCCCTCGCCTTCGTGCCGCTCGCCGCAGAGAAGCGCCTGCTCGGCAAGTTCATGGTCTACCTCGACCGGCCGCACCCGTGGAGCGACGACGAGCTGCGGCTGGCGCACACGCTCGGCAACCACGTCGCCTTCGCCGTCGAGCGCGCCCGCCGAGAGGAGGCGCTGACCGAGCACGCCGAGCGCCTCGCCGAGTCCGACCGCCGCAAGGACGAGTTCCTGGCGCTCCTCGGCCACGAGCTGCGCAACCCGCTGGCCGCCGTCGACAGCGGGCTGGCGCTGCTCGAGAGCGACACGCTCGACGACGCGGAGCGCCGGCGCACCCGGCGGATGATCCGGCAGCAGACGGCGCAGCTCACGCGGCTCCTCGACGACCTCCTCGACGTCACCCGCATCTCGCGCGGCAAGATCCGCCTGCGCAAGCGGCCGATCGACCTCGTCGAGGTGCTGGAGCGGGCGGTCGAGTCGGCGCGGCCGCTGGTCGAGACGCGCGGGCAGACGCTCGCCGTCGAGCTCGGCGGCGCGCCGCTGCCGCTGCGCGGCGACGCCCAGCGCCTCGAGCAGGTGTTCGTCAACCTGCTCGGCAACGCGGTGCGCTACACCGAGCCGGGCGGCCGGTTGGCGCTGGAGGCGGCGCGCAGGAACGGCGAGGTGGCGGTCACCGTGCGCGACAGCGGCGTCGGGCTCTCGCCCGCCGACCTCGAGCGGATCTTCGAGCCGTTCACCCAGCTTCGCGACTCGACCGACGGCGGCGGCGGGCTGGGCATCGGCCTGACCCTGGTGCGCGACCTCGTCGGCCTCCACGGCGGCCGCGTGGCGGCGGCCAGCGAGGGGCCGGGGCTCGGCAGCGCCTTCGAGGTGGTGCTGCCGCTCGACGCCGCGGTGGAGCCGGCGGCGGCCCCCGAGCCGGCGGCGACGACCGCCACGCCGGCCGGCCTCGACGTGCTGGTGGTCGACGACAACCGCGACGCCGCCGACAGCCTGTCGATGCTGCTCGAGATCAAGGGCTGCCGGGTGGAGACGGTCTACGACGGCGCCGAGGCGCTGGCCGCCGCCGAGCGCCGGCGGC
>DATABP010000063.1:0-9090 GCA_036259515.1 Thermoanaerobaculia bacterium
GGCGCCCCTCTACGAGATCTGGGTCTACTCGCCGCGCGTCGAGGCGATCCACCTGCGCGGCGGCAAGGTGGCGCGCGGCGGCATCCGCTGGTCCGACCGGCAGATGGACTTCCGCACCGAGATCCTCGGCCTGCTCAAGGCGCAGATGGTGAAGAACGCGGTGATCGTGCCGGTGGGCGCCAAGGGCGGCTTCGTGGTCAAGCGCGGCGCCGGGCTCACCCGAGACGAGCTGGCCGCCGAGGGGCGCGAGTGCTACCGCACGATGGTGCGCGGCCTCCTCGACCTGACCGACAACCTGGCCGGCGAGTCGGTGGTGCCGCCGCCCGACGTGGTGCGCCACGACGAGGACGACCCCTACCTCGTCGTCGCCGCCGAGTACGGCTTCTGGCTCGGCGACGCCTTCGCCGCCGGCGGCTCGGCGGGCTACGACCACAAGGCGATGGGGATCACCGCCCGCGGCGCCTGGGAGGCGGTCGAGCGCCACTTCCGCGAGCTGGGCAAGGACGTCCAGAGCGAGGACTTCACCGCCGTCGGCGTCGGCGACATGGCGGGCGACGTGTTCGGCAACGGCATGCTGCTGTCGAAGCACACCCGGCTGCTCGGCGCCTTCAACCACCTCCACGTCTTCGTCGACCCCGACCCCGACGCGGCGGCGAGCTGGGCGGAGCGCAAGCGCCTCTTCGAGCTCGGCCCGCGCGGCTCGTGGATGGACTACGACCGGGCGAAGCTCTCGCCCGGCGGCGCCGTCTACGAGCGCTCCGCGAAGTCGCTCAAGGTGTCGCCCGAGGCGCGCGCCCGCTTCGGGCTCGCCAAGCCGACCGCCACCCCCGACGAGCTGATCCGGGCGATGCTGCGCGCCGAGGTCGACCTCCTGTGGTTCGGCGGCATCGGCACCTTCGTCAAGGCGTCGACCGAGGCGCACGGCGAGACCGGCGACCGCGCCAACGACGACGTCCGGGTCGACGCCGCCGAGCTCCACGCCAGGGTGGTCGGCGAGGGCGCCAACCTCGGCTTCACCCAGCGCGGACGGATCGAGTACGCGCTCGCCGGCGGCCGCATCAACACCGACGCGATCGACAACTCGGCCGGCGTCGACACCTCGGACCACGAGGTCAACATCAAGATCGCGCTCGCCGGCGCCGCCATCGGCCGCGAGGAGCGCGACCGCCTGCTCGCCGCGATGACCGACGAGGTGGCGAAGCTGGTGCTGCGCGACAACTACCTCCAGACGCAGGCGATCAGCGTCGCCCACGCGCGGGCGGCGGAGCAGCTCCCCGAGCAGGCGCGGCTGATGCGGGAGCTGGAGCGCGCCGGCAAGCTCGAGCGGGCGATCGAGTACCTGCCGGACGACGACGAGATCGCCGCCCGGCTGGCCGCCGGCCGCGGACTCACCCGGCCGGAGATCGCGGTCCTCCTCGCCTACTCGAAGATCGCCCTCTACCAGGAGCTCCTCGCCTCCTCGCTGCCCGACGAGCCGGAGCTGGTCGCCGACCTCCTGCGCTACTTCCCCGAGCCGCTCCGCGAGGGCTACCGCGAGGCGCTCCTCGCCCACCGGCTGCGGCGCGAGATCGTCGCCACCCACGTCACCAACTCGACGGTCAACCGCGTCGGGCCGACCTTCGTGCGGCGCATGGTCGAGGAGACCGGCGCCCGGCCCACCGACGTCGCCCGCGCCTACACCATCGCCCGCGACGCCTTCCGGCTGCGCGAGGTGTGGAGCGGCATCGAGGCGCTCGACAACCGGGTGCCGGCGGCGCTCCAGATCGCGATGATCGGCGAGGTCGACCGCCTCGTCGACCGCGCCACGCTGTGGCTGCTGCGCGACTCCGGCGGCCGCCTCGACGTGGCCCGCCGGGTGGCCGAGTACGGCGACGCGGCGGCGGCGGTGCTCGCCGGGCTCGACGACCTCCTGCCGCCGGCGGAGCGCGCCGAGCTGGGCTCGCGGATCGCCGTCTACCGCGGCCAGGGCGTGCCGGCGGAGGTCGCCCGCTTCGTCGCCGCCATCGACGTCCTGGGCGCGGTGCTCGACGTGGTCCGCCTGACCCAGGGACGGGCGGTCGGCGCGGCCGACGTCGCCCGCGTCTACTTCCTGGTCGGCAGCCGGCTCCGGCTCGACCGCCTGCGCACCGCCGCCGACGCCATCGCCGACGCCGACGCCTGGCACAAGGCGGCCGCCGCCGCGCTGGCCCAGGACCTGGCGGCCCACCAGGGCGCGATCACCCGCGCCGTGCTCGATCACGCCGGGGACGACGGCGACCCGCGCGCCGCGACCGAGGCGTGGCTGGCGCGGCACGCGGCGCGCGTGGAGCCGGTCGACCGCACATTGAGCGAGATCGAGGCGGCGGCGGCGACGGACTTCGCGATGCTGATGGTGGCGAATCATCAGCTGCGGCTGCTGGCGGCGGGGTAGCGGGCAATCGCCGGCGGCGGGCGCGGCGGGGGCCCCACTCCCCGAGCAACGGAACCCGCGAGGCTGGCGAAGCCGCCGGCCTCCGTGCCGGCCGGCCGTCGCTGCGGCGCGGTAGATTCTTTCGCCGTGCAGGCCGCCGAAGGGGTCATCCGGTTCCGCTTCGACCACCGGCGGGAGGCGCTGCCGGAGGAGCTCGCGGCACTGGCGGCGGTGCTGGCGGGCTGGCGGCGGCGGCTGGTGGCGCGCGGGGTCGTCGGCCGCGATCCGGCGCGCTACGGCGGCTTCGGCTTCGGCAACCTGAGCGCCCGCGTCGCCGGCCGGGCCGGCTTCCTCGTCACCGGCTCCCAGACTGGCCGTCTGCCGGACCTCGACCTCGCCGGCTTCGCCCTCGTCGAGTCCTGGGACGCCGCCGCCCACAGCCTGACCAGCCGCGGCCTCGCCCGCCCGTCGAGCGAGTCCCTCACCCACGCCGCCCTCTACGACGCCTCCGCGGAGATCGGCGCCGTCTTCCACGTCCACGCCCCGGCCCTGTGGGCGCGACGCGGTACCCCGGACCTGCCGGCGACGCCCACGGACGTCGACTACGGCACCCCGGCGATGGCCACCGCCGCCGCGGAGATCGTCGCCCGCGCCCCGAGCCCGGCCGGCCTCCTGGCGATGGGCGGACACGAGGACGGCATCCTCGCCTGGGGCCCCACTCCCGAGGCCACCGGCCGGGCGCTCCTCGCCGCCCTCGACGCCGCCGGACCGCCCACCGCCTGATCGGCGTCACCGAGGGCGCCGGCCGACGGGTTCCTTTCTCCCCCTTTCGCCGAGGCGGCCCCCGCCGCGGCCGTCACCGCCGCCGCCTACTCCATCGGCACCCGCAGCTCGACGAACCCCAGATGCGCCAGCTCGCCGACGAACCGTCCCACGCGCTCCTCCGCCGCCTCCATCCCCGATCCGTCCGCCGCCGCCAGCCCGCGGGCGATCTCGGCCACCGTGCGCCGGCCGTCGAGGCGGCGCCAGACGTCGCTGCCGGTCTCGTCGAGGCGGACGCGCGGCACGCTGGCCCAGGCGCTGAAGCGCTCGGCGAGACCGGCGAGACCGCGGCGGGTGGGCCGCGGGCGGACCAGCACCACGCGGCCCTCGACCTCCCGCCAGGGGGCGATCGGCACCGGCACCGCCGCCGCCGGGTCCGCGGCCGCCCGCCGCCGGGGCACCGCCGCTACTCCGTCCGGCTCGCCGGCAGCCCGGCGTCGCGCATCTTCTTGAGCGGCAGCGCGATCAGCATGACGGCGACGAACGCGTAGCCGATCAGGCCGAGGAGGAACGACGGGTTGGCGAGCGAGGCCGCCTGCATGCCGCCGCGCAGGCCGCCGACGATGCCGCGCGTCCACTCGAGGTCGGCGCCGAGGACGATGAAGGCGAGGATCACCGCCATCAGCGCCTCGCCGGCGATGAAGCCGGAGGCGACCAGGGTGCCCATGTTCTCGCCGCGCAGGCGCTCGTCCTCCGACGCGCCGCGGCGGGCGGCGAGCGCGTCGTAGGCCCAGCGCATCAGGCCGCCGACGAAGATCGCCGCGGTGGAGAAGAAGGGCAGGTACATGCCGACCGCGATCAGCATCGGCGAGGGCGACTTGATCAGGATCAGCCCGAGCGCCAGGAACATGCCGACGATCACCAGCGGCCAGGCCATCTCGCCGCCGACGATGCCGCGCGCCATCAGCGCCATCAGCCCCGCCTGCGGCGCCGGCAGCTCCGGCGAGCCGATGTGGTAGACGCGGTCGAGGGCGGCGAGCGGCCAGGCGAGGACGAGCGCCGCGGCGACCACGCCGATCATCTCCGCCACCTGCATCCGCCACGGCGTGCCGCCGAGGATGTGGCCGACCTTGAAGTCCTGCATCATGTCGCCGGCGATGCCGGAGGCGCAGCAGACGATGCCGGCGACGCCGAGCACCGCCGCCACCCCCCGCACGTCGGTCAGCCCGATCGCCACCATCAGCACCGCCGAGATCAGGAGCGCCGACAGCGTGAGCCCGGAGATCGGGTTGTTCGAGCTGCCGATCAGCCCCACCAGGTAGCCGGCGACGGCGGCGAACAGGAAGCCGAGGACGACCATCACCACGGTCAGGAGCAGCGAGCCCCCGGTGCTCCCCGAGAAGTAGCGGTAGAGGACGAACACCGGCACCGCCATCGCCGCGATGGCGAGGAAGACCTTCTTCATGCCGAGGTCCTTCTCGGTGCGCACCTCGGCGCCCTCGGCCAGCGCGCCGCTCTGGAGGTCGCGGAAGGCGCGGCCGATGCCGGTGGAGAGCGACTTCCGCAGGTTCCACAGCGTGTAGAAGGCGGCGACGATCATCGTGCCGACGGCGAGCGGGCGGATCTGGTTCGACCAGATCGAGAAGGCGAGGTCGGTCATCGTCTCGCCCTCCGCCAGGCCGGCGGCCAGCCCCGGCGAGAGGAAGAGCGCCAGCGGCACCAGGAGCAGCCAGCCGAGCACGGCGCCGGCGAAGAGCACCGCCGCCACCCGCAGGCCGACGATGAAGCCCACCCCCATCAGCGCCGGCGAGGCGGCCGAGGACTGCACCAGGAGGCCGCCGCCGTAGGTGGTCGGGCGGTCGAGCACGTTGACCGTCGACGCCTGGAACGAGAAGAAACGGTCGACGTAGTCGCGCACCCAGAGGATGCCGTTGGGGTTCTTGAACAGCTCCCAGAGGCCGGCGATCCCCATCGCGCCGAACACGTACTTGGCGCCGGTCTGCCCGCCCTGGCCCGCCTTGACGATCTCCGCCGCGGCGACGCTCTCCGGGAAGGGCAGCTCGGCCTCGACCACCAGCGTGCGGCGGAGCGCGACGACGAAGAGGACGCCCAGGACGCCGCCGATCATCATGATCGCCGTCGCCTCGAGGTAGTGGATCGTCTCCCAGGCGCCGGCGATGACGAACGCCGGGATGGTGAAGATGGCGCCGGCGACCAGCGCCTCGCCGACCGAGGCGGTGGTCCGCGCGATGTTCTCCTCGAGGATGGTGCCCTTGAAGACGCGCAGGGCGGCCATCGCCACCACCGCCGCCGGGAAGGTGGCGGCGACGGTCAGGCCGGCCTTCATCCCCAGGTAGGCGTTGGCGGCGCCGAGGATGACGGCCATCAGCACGCCGAGCACCACCGCCTTGACGGTGAGCTCGGCCATGCTCTGGGTGGCGGGGACGTACGAACCGCGGCGGGCGGCGCTCGGCGAGCCCTCTGGCTGCATGGGTTGCCCCTCCAGGATTTGAGGTCGAACGGGAAGTCCGGCGCGGATTCTACACAGGCGCCCGGCGGCGACGGCGGTAGACTCGCCGGCGGACCGGACGAGGAGGGCGCGATGACCTTCGTGGCAGAGCTGGAGCCCCGCGCGGTGTGGGGGCACTTCGACGAGATCCTGACCATCCCGCGGCCGTCGAAGGGCGAGGAGGCGATGCGGCGCTACGTCGTCGCGCAGGCCGAGGCGAAGGGCCGCGAGGTGCGGCGCGACCGGGCCGGCAACGTGGTCGTCGTCGTGCCGGCGACGCCGGGGCACGAGGGGGCGCCGGTGACGGTGCTCCAGAGCCATCTCGACATGGTCCAGGAGAAGAACTCGGACGTCGACTTCGACTTCGCCAAGGACGCCATCCGCCCGGTCCGCGACGGCGAGTACCTGACCGCCGACGGCACCACCCTCGGCTCGGACAACGGCATCGGCGTCGCCGCGATGCTGGCGGTGCTCGACGGCGCCGGCCCCGGCGGCGAGCCGCTGGTCCACGGGCCGCTCGAGCTGCTCTTCACCGTCGACGAGGAGAGCGGGCTGACCGGCGCCGGCGAGCTCGACGGCTCGCTCCTCACCGGGCGGCGCCTCCTCAACCTCGACACCGAGGAGGAGGGGTCGGTGTACGTCGGCTGCGCAGGGGGCGGCGACAGCCTGCTGCGGCTGCCGCTGGCGAAGGCGGCGGCGGGCGGCGGCGGGGCGCTCCAGGTGCGCGTCTCCGGCCTCCGCGGCGGCCACTCCGGGGTCGACATCCACCTCCAGCGCGGCAACGCGCTGTCGCTCCTCGCCCGCGCGCTGTGGGCGGCGCACCGCGCGGCGCCGCTGCGGGTGGCGGCGCTCTCCGGCGGCAGCGCCCACAACGCCATCCCGCGCGAGGCCCGGGCGACGGTGGTGGCGGTCGACGCGACGGCGGCGCGCGCCGCGCTCGAGCGCGAGGGCGCCGCGGTCGCCGCCGAGTTCGCCGCCGCCGACCCCGGCTTCCGCCTCGCCGTCGAGGACGCCACCGCCCCCGCCGAGGCGTGGGACGAGGCGAGCAGCGAGCGGGCGCTGGCGCTCCTCGTCGCCCTGCCGCACGGCGTGCTGGCGACGAGCCAGGAGATCCCCGACCTGGTCGAGACCTCGAACAACGTCGCCGTCGCCGCCGAGGAGGGCGGCGCGCTGACCGTCCTCACCTCGACCCGCAGCTCGGTCGCCTCGGCCCTCGCCGCGGTGCGGGCGCGGATCGCCGCCCTCGGCCGGCTGGCCGACGCCGAGGTCGAGCAGGGCGCCGGCTACCCGGGCTGGAAGCCGAACCTCGACTCGCCGCTCCTCGCCACCGTGAAGGCGGTCCACGCCCGCGTGCTCGGCAACGAGCCGGCGATCAAGGCGATCCACGCCGGGCTCGAGACCGGGATCATCGGCGAGAAGGTGCCGGGGATCGACATGGTCTCGATCGGGCCGCAGATCGAGTTCCCGCACTCGCCGGACGAGCGCGTCCACGTCGGCTCGGTGGAGCGCTTCTGGCGTCTCCTGACCGCGACGCTGGCGGAGCTCGCCTGAAACCGACGCCGACCTCGAGCCGCCCCCGCGCCGCGCCGGCGCACCGGCTGGCGCTGCTCGTCACCGGCGCCTCGGGGATGCTCCTGCCGCGGCACCTCCTCGGCGTGCTGGCGCGCCATCCCGCGGTCGAGCGGCTGCACCTCGTCGTCTCGCGCGGCGCGGCGCAGGTGCTGCGCCACGAGCTCGGGCCCGACCGGACCGGCGCCGAGGCGCTGCTCGACGCCGCCGGGGTCGACGCCGCCGCCCGCGCCCGCGTCGAGGTCCACCGCGACGTCGACCTCGACGCGGCGATCGCCTCGGGCTCCTACCGGCTCGACGGCACCGTCGTCCTCCCCTGCTCGGCGAGCACCCTGGGCGCGCTGGCCGCCGGCTCGGGCTCGACGCTCGTCCACCGCGCCGGCGCGGTGGCGCTCAAGGAGGGGTGGCCGCTCGTCCTCGGCTTCCGGGAGACGCCCTTCTCGCTCCTCCACGTCGAGAACATGCGCCGGCTGGCCCACGCCGGCGCCGTGCTCCTGCCGCCGATCCCCGCCTTCTACGTCGGCGGCGAGGACCTCGGCCGCTTCCTCGACCACTACGCCCTGCGGGTGCTCGACCGCGTCGGGCTGGCGGAGACGGAGGGGGGCGAGCTGCGCTGGCCGGAGGCGCGGTCGCCCGGCTGAGATCCCCCGCCCGGCGACCGCCGTGGCACACCCCTTGCTCTTTGGCGGGGCATGAGAGACGAAGCCCGCGCAACTCGCATGGTCCTCATGTCCCTGGGCGCCACCCTGGCGATCGTCCTGTCGGTCGCCGGCTGCGCCTCGTCCGGGGTCAATCAGGGCGACGTCAACCTGATCTCGCTTCAGGAAGAGTGGCAGCTCGGCCAGCAGCTCGAAGCGGACCTGGCCCGGCAGCTCGACCTCAGTCGGGATTCGGTGATCAACGGCTACGTCGACCGGCTCGGCCGGCGCCTGGTGGCGCAGACCGAGATGGCCAACCTGCCGTGGGAGTTCCACGTCGTCGACAACCCCGAAGTCAACGCCTTCAACATCCCGGGCGGTCACGTCTACGTCAACACCGGGCTGATCGCCGCCACCGACAACGTCGCCGAGCTCGCCGGCGTCATGGCGCACGAGATCTCGCACGGGGTCTCGCGCCACGGCACCGAGCAGCTCACCCGCGTCTACGGCCTCAACATCCTCGCCGGCGCTCTGCTCGGCAACGATCCGGCCACCTACGAGCGGATCCTCGCCCAGATCCTCGGCACCGGCACCATCGCCCGCTTCTCGCGCGGCGCCGAGGAGGAGGCCGACCGGCGCGGGGTCCGCATGATGTACGAGGCCGGCTACGACCCCGCCGGCATGGTGTCGATGTTCGAGGAGCTCTTGTCGCGGCGGCGGGCACGCCCGTCGTCGGTCGACCAGTTCTTCTCCAGCCACCCGCTGACCGAGGACCGCATCGAGATCACCCGGTCGGAGATCGCCCAGCTGCCGCCGCGCGGCGGCCTGGTGACCAGCGACCCGGCGTTCCGCAGCGTCCGCCAGCGCGTGTCCCGTTGAGGCGCCGGGGCCGGGCGCGAGTCCGGCCCCGCCGCGCCGCCCAATCCTGAACCGACCGACGCGGCGGCTTGGCCGCCCACGGCCGACCTTCGCGAGGAGTCCCCCATGAAGGCCGTGCAGCGCTCGTGTGTGCTGATCTCGCTCTCCAGTCTCGTCGCGCTCGCCGCGGCCACCGCCGCCGCGCAGCCGCGGCCGGCCGGTCCCGACCGTCAGCTCGGCGACCGCGCCACCTGGTCCACGCTGGCGATGGCGCCGGACGGCGGCGGCGCGCTGGTCTGGGTGGCCCCCGACCCGCGCGGGGTCGAGGCGGTGTGGACCCGCCCGTTCGCCCCCGGCGGCGCGCC
>DATABP010000064.1:0-8564 GCA_036259515.1 Thermoanaerobaculia bacterium
CGTCGGGTCGTGGACCGGGGCGCGGGCGACCGCCACCCGCTGCTGCTCGCCGCCGGAGAGGCGGTCGGGGAAGTCGCCGGCGCGGTCGGCGAGGCCGACGGCGGCGAGGAGCTCGTCGGCCCGCCGCCGCTCGCCCGCGCCGCTCCTTCCGGCCAGCTCGAGCGGCAGCCGCACGTTCTCGGCGACGGTCAGGGTGGGCAGGAGGTTGTAGAGCTGGAAGACGAAGCCGACGTGGCGGCGGCGGACCAGCGTGCGCCCGCGCTCGGAGAGCGCGCCCAGGTCGTGGCCGGCGAGCTCGACCCGGCCGGCGCTCGGCCGGTCGAGGCCGGCGACCAGGTTGAGCAGCGTCGACTTTCCGGAGCCGCTGCGGCCGAGGAGCACCACCAGCTCGCCCGCCTCGACGGCGAGGTCGACGCCGTCGAGCACCGGGCGCTCGCGGCCGCCCTCGCGGTAGCTCTTGCGGACGGCCGAGAGGACCACGGCGGGCACCGGCGGATCGTAACGCCGAGCGCGGCGTCCGGCGACCCGCGGAATACCGAAATCGCCGCGCGGTTTGCCTAGCTACACTTCGCGGTCCTCCGCGCGCTCGCGGGCCGTCGTCGCTGAAAGGAGCTGTCTATGCTGCGGTGGTGGGGATTCCTAGCCGCGGTCGTCTCGCTGGCGCTGGCGCTGCCCGCCGGAGCGACGACCATCGTCAGGGTGGCCGACGAGGACCTGGTCGACCAGGCGCCGCTCGTCGTCGTGGCGCGGGTGGCCGCCAGGGCGCCGGCCGCCGGCGGCGCCGCGGCCACCGACTACCGGATCGAGGTCGACCGCGTGCTCAAGGGGGCGGCCGGGCCGGACCTGGTGGTGCGGGTGCCGGGCGGCGTCGACGCCCGGGGCTTCGGCCGCCGCGTCTACGGCGCGCCCTCCTTCGCGCCGGGCGACCGCGCGCTCCTCTTCCTCGAGCCGCGCGCGGGCGGCGAGCACCGCGTGCTCCACCTCGCGCAGGGCGCCTTCCGGGTGATCTCCCGCGACGGCCGCGAGCTGGCGGTGCGCGACCTCTCCGAGGTCGTCGAGCTGCGCCGCGAGGGCGACGGGATCGTCGCCGCGCCGGCCGCCAGCCTCGAGACGACGCGCGACTTCGCGGCGTTCGCCGACTGGATCGACGCCCGCGCCCGCGGCCGCGCCACCGCCGCCGACTACCGCGTCGAGCTGCCGTCGCGGGTCGAGGGCTCGTCGCGGATCGCGGCGCCCTTCGAGCTCTTCACCGACCCGGAGGACGGCACCCTCCTGCGCTGGTTCGTGTTCGACACCGGCGGCCAGGTGCCGTGGCGCTTCGGCACCGGCGGGCAGCCCGGCGTTCCGGGCGGCGGTCAGGCGCAGTTCCAGAGCGCGCTCCAGACCTGGAACGCCGATGCCCAGACCCCGATCCGCCTCACCTTCGCCGGCACCTCGTCGGCCACCGGCGGGCTGGAGATCTTCGACCAGCTCAACGTCATCCTGTTCGGCGACCCGAACGGCGAGCTGGGGCCGCTCTCCGCCAACTGCAGCGGCACGCTGGCCCTGGGCGGCGGCGGCTACAACGCCATCCCGCAGAGCTTCCGCGGCACCACCTACTACCCGTTCATCGAGGGCGACATCGTGGTCAACGACGGCCTCGAGTGCTTCTTCGCCGGCAGCCCGGACGCCGGGGCGGCGGCGGCGGAGCTGTTCGCGCACGAGGTCGGCCACACCCTCGGCATCGCCCACTCCAACGTGGCCGACGCGCTGATGAGCGCCTTCATCCACGACGACGGCCGCGGCGCGCGGCTCCACGCCGACGACCTCGCCGCCGCCCGCGCCCTCTACCGGCCCGGCTCGAACCAGCCCCCCGTCGACCCGCCGGCGGCGCCCTCGGAGCTCGTCGCCGAGCCGCTGTCGACCACCGAGGTGGCGGTCGCCTGGCAGGACAACTCGGACGACGAGACCGGCTTCGTCGTCGAGATCGCCGAGCTCGGCGGCCTCTTCGTCCCGCTCGATCCGCCGCTGCCGCCGAACACCAGCACCGCCGAGGTGATCAACCTCGAGCCGGCGACCGGCTTCCGGTTCCGGGTGCGGGCGATCAACGCCAACGGCAGCTCGGCGCCTTCGAACGAGGCGCAGGTGTCGACCAACGCGCTGCCCGGCCCGTGCCTCCCCGGCGCCCAGACGCTGTGCCTGACCGGCGGCCGCTTCCGCGTCGAGGTCGACTGGGCGACCTCGCAGGGCACCTCCGGCGAGGGCCAGGTGGTGCCCGGCGTGTCGAGCAACGACTCCGGCCTCTTCTGGTTCTTCGCGCCGGACAACTGGGAGATGCTGATCAAGACGCTCGACGCCTGCCCGGTCAACGACCGGCTGTGGGTGTTCTTCGCGGCGACCACCAACGTGGAGCTCGTGGTCACCGTCACCGACACGGAGACGACGCGGGTGAAGAGCTACTTCAACCCGCTGGAGACGACGGCGCAGACGGTGACCGACACCGACGCCTTCGACACCTGCCCGTAGCGGTCCCCCGGGGCCGGCCGCGCGCCGGCCGGCCCCCGTTTTCCTCCCTCCGCCGCCCCTCGCTCCCCGCCCGCCGCGCCGCGGGAGCTGCGGTAGTCTTCGCGCCGCCATGGGGCTCTTCGACCGCGCCGTCGTCTCCAGCCTTCCCCTCGTGCCGCGGCCGGTGGTCGGCCGGGTGGCGTCGCGCTACGTCGCCGGCGAGACCCTGGCCGAGGCGGTCGACGCCGTGCGCCGCCTCAACGGCCGCGGCGCGATGGCCACCCTCGACGTCCTCGGCGAGGAGGTCGCCGAGCGCGCCACGGCGCGCGCCGCGGTCGACGAGTACCTGCGCGTCCTGGCGGCGATCGAGCGCGAGGGGCTCGACTGCAACGTCTCGATCAAGCTCACCCTCCTGGGCCTCAAGATCGACCGCGGCTTCTGCCGCGACAACGTCGCCGAGATCGCCGAGTCGGCCGCCCGCCGCGGCAACTTCGTCCGCATCGACATGGAGGACCGGACGACGACCGACGACACGCTGGCGATCTACCGGGAGCTCCAGGCGCGCACCGGCAACCTCGGCGTGGTGCTCCAGGCCTACATGCGGCGCACCCTGGCCGACGTCGACCGCCTCCCCGCCCAGACCGCCAACGTGCGGCTGTGCAAGGGGATCTACGTCGAGCCGCGGGCGGTGGCGTGGAAGGGCTACGAGACGGTGCGCCACAACTTCGTCGCCGCGCTCGAGAAGCTCGTCGCCCGCGGCGCCTACGTGGCGGTGGCCACCCACGACGAGTACCTGGTGTGCGCCGCCCGCGCGCTCCTCGACCGCCATCGCGTGCCCCGCGAGCGCTACGAGTTCCAGATGCTCCTCGGCGTCGAGGAGGAGCTGGGGCGCATCCTGATCGACGAGGGGCACCGCCTCCGCGTCTACGTCCCCTACGGCCGCGACTGGTACGCCTACTCGGTGCGCCGGCTGCGCGAGAACCCGGAGATCGCCGGCCACGTGATGCGGGCGACGCTGGGGATGACGCCCCGTGCGGGAGGGAGGCCGCGTTGACCGCGGCCGGCGGCCGGCTGGCGGTCCTCGGCGCCGGCAAGATGGGGGAGACGCTGCTCCGCGGCCTCCTCGACACCGGCGCGGTGGCGGCCGAGGACGTGGTGGTCACCGCCGCCCACGAGGCGACGGTCGAGCGCCTCGCCGCCGCCCTCGGCGTCGCCGCCACCACCGACAACCGCCGCGCCGTCGACGGCGCCGGCCGCGTGCTCCTCGGGGTCAAGCCGCAGACGGTGCGCGAGGTGCTCGCCGAGGTCGGCGACCTCCTCGCCCCGGAGCAGCTCCTGGTGTCGATCGCCGCCGGGGTGCCCCTCGCCTTCCTCGAAGAGCACACCCGGGCGCCGGTGCCGGTGGTGCGCGCGATGCCGAACACCCCGGCGCTGGTCGGCGCCGGGATGACCGCGCTCGCCGGCGGCCGCCACGCGACCGCCGAGCACGTGGCCGCGGCGGAGGAGCTGTTCCGCCCGGTCGGCCGCACCCTGGTGCTCGACGAGCGGCACTTCGATGCCGTCACCGGGCTCTCGGCCTCCGGCCCGGCGTTCCTCTACATCGTCATCGAGTCGCTCGCCGAGGGCGGCGTCAAGGCCGGCCTGCCGCGGCGGGTGGCGATCGAGCTCGCCGCCCAGACCTGCCTCGGCGCCGGCCGCATGGTGCTCGAGACCGCCAGCCACCCGGCGCTCCTCAAGGACGCGGTGACCACCCCGGCCGGCTGCACCGTCGACGGCATCCTCAAGCTCGAGGAGGGCGGCCTGCGGGTGACGCTGATCAAGGCGGTGGTCGAGGCGGCGCGGCGGGCGGGGGAGCTGTTCGAGCGCTGAGTCGTCGAGGGCGTCGAGGAAGAGGTATGCCCCGCGGGCCGCGGTCGCTGTGATAGCTTGACCGCACCACGTCAAGCCTGGGGCTCGCGCCGGCTCGAGCATCCGTCCACGGTCGGCGACGCAGCCAGCGGAAAGCGACGGCGATGGCGAGCCAGGGGGGCGAAGCGATCAGCGACCGCAGCCGCCAGAGCGACTCGACGGACGACATCGAGCTCGCGGCGCTCCAGGAGAGCGGCCTCACCCAGACCTACGACACCGCCGAGCGCGAGGGCCTGCTCGACGACGAGGAGGACCAGCTCGAGGCGGACGTCATCCTGATCGCCCACCCGGAGAACCGCCGGCTGGGCACCCGCTTCCGCCTCAAGCCCGGACAGCGGCTGGCGATCGGGCGGTCGCACTCGGTCGAGATCTCGCTCCCCGAGGTGCTGTCGATCTCGCGCCAGCACGCGCTGGTCGAGTACCGCGGCCGCCGCGTCACCCTCCACGACCTCGGCTCCACGAACGGCACCTTCGTCAACGGCGAGCTGCTGCGCCCGCGCGAGACCGCCGTCCTGCGCTCCGGCGACCGCTTCCAGGTGGCCGGCGTCCACTTCAAGTTCCTCCACGAGCAGGACCCCGAGCACGCCTACTACGAGACGATCTACGACCTCGTCACCCGCGACGGCCTGACCGAGATCTACAACAAGCGGAAGTACGAGGAGGAGGCCGAGCGCGAGATCGCCCGCGCCCGCCGCCATCAGCGCCCGCTGACGCTGATCATGTTCGACGTCGACGACTTCAAGCCGATCAACGACACCTACGGCCACCTCTGCGGCGACTTCATCCTGAAGCGCGTCGTCAACCTCGCCCGCGACCTCCTCCGCCCCGAGCAGGTCTTCGCCCGCGTCGGCGGCGACGAGTTCGTCATCCTCGCCCCGGAGACGGACGCCGGCGGCGGGGAGAGGCTGGCGCGGAAGATCTGCGACCGCGTGGCCTCGCTCGACTACACCTACAGCGACTTCGTGGTGAGGGTGAGCTGCTCGTTCGGCGTGGCCCAGCTCACCGACGACATGGAGACCCCGAACTGCCTGTACGGCGCGGCGGACCAGGCGCTGATGGCGTCGAAGCGGGCGGGGAGGAACCGGGTGACGGTGTGGCCGGTGGGGGAGTAGGCTTGAAAGCGGCGCAGCTTCGTACTACGATGTAAGACATGAAGGGCGCAGCGGTCACCATCCGCCTGGATCCCGAGCTCGAGCGTGAGCTCGACCGCGTCGTCGAGCGGAGTGGCCGCAACCGCAGCGACATCGTTCGCGAGGCGCTCCGCCGCCAGCTCGCCGTCCATCACCTCGAAGACCTCCGCCGCCGGATCATGCCGTTCGCCGAAGCGGCCGGGTACCTCACCGACGAGGACGTGTTCCGAGACGTCTCCTGACCGGTGAGGGTGTTCCTCGACACCAACGTGCTGGTCAGCGCCGTCGCGACGCGCGGCATCTGCGCGGACGTCCTCCAAGCCGTTCTCGTCCGGCATCGGCTGGTGATCGGCGAGACGGTGCTGGCCGAGCTACGGTGCGTCCTGCGCGACAAGCTGAAGCTTCCAGCCAGCTCCGCCGAGGAGGTCGATCAGCTCCTGCGGGGAGAGGCGGTCGTCGTGCGGGATGCCGTGCCTCTGCGAATCTCCATTCGCGACGCGAGCGATCTACCCGTGCTCTCAGAAGCCGTCGCCGGCGAGGCGGACGTCCTGGTGACCGGTGACAAGGACTTGTTGGACGTCGGGGGTGAGGCGCCGGTGCCGATCGTCAGCCCGCGTGGATTCTGGGAGCGCTTGCGGTCGGACACCGGGTGATCGGGTGTTGCGGGCTCACAGCTCCCCCGCCCGCCCCCGCACCTTCGCGCCGATCTCCTCCACCAGCTCCGCGACCGGCACCCCGTGCCGCCGCTCTCCGTCCCGGCGCCGCAGCGACACCGTCTCCGCCTCCACCTCCCGGTCGCCCACCACCGCCATGTAGGGCACCTTCATCAACTGGGCGTTGCGGATCTTGGCGTTCATCCGCTCGGCCGACAGGTCCGCCTCCGCGCGCAGCCCCGCCTCTCGCAGCCGCCCGGCCACCTTCACCGCGTACTCGTTGTGGTCGTCGGTGATCGGGACCACCACCACCTGCTTCGGGGCCAGCCACGGCGGCATCGCGCCCTTGTAGTGCTCCAGCAGGAAGCCGATCAGCCGCTCGTGGGTCGACAGCGGCGCCCGGTGGATGCAGAGCGGCGTCTCCTCCTCGCCGTTCGCGTTCGTGAACGTGAGATCGAACCGCGGCGGCTGGGCGAAGTCCACCTGGTTGGTCGCCAGAGTGAACTCCCTTCCGATCGCCGACTTGATCTGCACGTCGATCTTCGGGCCGTAGAACGCCGCCTCGTCGGCCACCTCGACGTACGGCACGCCGCCCTTGTCCATCGCGCGGCGCACCATCTCCTCGGTCTTCTCCCACAGGCGCTGGTTGTCGACGTACTTCTTCCCGAGCCCGCGCGGGTGGTGGGTCGACAACCTCATCACGTACTCGTCGATGCCGAAGATCCGGAAGTACTCGAGGTACATGCCGACCACGGCGAGGAACTCGGACTCGAACTGCTCCTCGGAGCAGTAGATGTGGGCGTCGTTCATCTGGAGCGAGCGCACCCGCATCAGGCCGAAGAGCTCGCCGGACTTCTCGTAGCGGTAGCAGGTGCCGTACTCGGCGAGGCGGAGGGGGAGGTCGCGGTAGCTCTTCGGGCGCGCGGCGAAGATCTTGTGGTGCATGGGGCAGTTCATCGGCTTGACGTAGTAGCGCACCCCTTCGAGCTCCATCGGCGGGTACATGGAGTCGGCGTAGTAGGGGAGGTGGCCGCTCTTGACGAAGAGGTCCTCCTTGGAGATGTGCGGGGTGCGTACGCGCTGGTAGCCGGCGCGCTCCTCCAGCTCGAAGGCCAGCTTCTCGAGCTCGGCGATCATCGCCGCGCCGTTCGGCAGCCACAGCGGCAGGCCGGGGCCGACCTCTTCGTCGAAGGTGAAGACGTCGAGGTCCTTGCCGATCTTGCGGTGGTCGCGCTCCTTGGCCTCTTCGAGCATCGCCAGATGGGCGGCGAGCTCCTTCTTGTTGCGCCAGGCGGTGCCGTAGATGCGCTGGAGCATCGGGCGCTCCTCGTCGCCCCGCCAGTAGGCGCCGGCGACGGAGAGGAGGCGGACCGCCTCGGCGGGGACGCGGCCGGTGTGCTCGACGTGGGGGCCGCGGCAGAGGTCTTCGAAGGTGTCCTGGCGGTAGGTGGTGATCTCGGGCGCCTCGGCGACCTCCTCGCCCCACTCGTCGACCGCCCCGGCGGCGAGGCCGTCGATCAGCTCCAGCTTGTAGGGCTGGCCGGCGAACAGGCTTCGCGCCTCGTCGGCCGAGACCGGGCGGCACTCGAAGGGCTTCGCCGCGCCGATGATCTGCTTCATCCGCGCCTCGATCCTCTCCAGGTCCTCGGGCGAGAAGGTGCGCGGGCGGCCGGAGTCGTCCCGGCCGAGGTCGAAGTCGTAGTAGAAGCCGGTCTCGGTCGGCGGACCGATCCCCAGCTTGGCCTCGGGGTAGAGCTCCAGCACCGCCTGCGCCATCACGTGCGCGGCGCTGTGCCGGATGCGGTAGAGGTCGTCCTGCGGCAGCTCGCTCGACTTCGCCATCGGGTGCTCCTGGTCGGGGGATCGCGGCGCCGTCGGCGGGCGCCGGAGGCGAGGATGCTAGCAGGCGCCCTCGCTTGATCCTTCTCGCCGCCGTTTCTCGCGTGTCCATCGGAAGCCGCGGTCCAGGCGTCGTCGCGACGCCGGGAGCCCGCGGCGACACGGGGGCGCCGGGATCACGGCGGGCCCGGTGGTCTCCCCCGAACGCCAACCGCCGACGCGGGTCCCAGCGCGGACCCGAGGAGGACACGATGAAGAAGCACGACGAGCGCAAGCTGCGGCTGTCGAAGGACACGTTGCGCAGCCTGGTGCCCGCCGAGCTCCAGCAGGTGGGCGGCGGCCGCATCTCCTGCGGCGCGACCGGCTGCGACTGTTCGGGCGGCGGCGACACCGTCGGCTGGTGCCTCACCCTCATCCCGAAGTAGCCGGCGGATGAGACCGTCCCCCGCGGGGCGCGGCGCCTCCCTCCGGCGCGGCCCCGCGGGGGCGGTCGTTTCCTCTCTTCTCCGGAGGCGGATTCGCATGCAGGCGACGGAGGCGCTGGACGCTC
>DATABP010000065.1:0-3088 GCA_036259515.1 Thermoanaerobaculia bacterium
GGTCGCCGCCGTCCTCGCGCTCGCCGGCTGCTTCGGCACCCGCCCGGCGGTCGAGCCGATGCCGACCGTCACCCTCGCCGACAGCCCCAGCGACCGCTGCCTGGTGCTGCTCCTCCCCGGCCGCGGCGACGTGCCGCGGGACTTCGCCGAGGCCGGCTTCGCCGAGATCGCGAAGAACCAGGGGATCGACGCCGAGGTGGTGGCGGTCGACTCCCACATGGGCTACCTCCTCGACCGCTCGCTGGTCGACCGCCTGGAGGAGGACGTCGTCGAGCCGGCGCGGCGGCGCGGCTTCGAGGAGATCTGGTGGGTGGGGATCTCGCTCGGCGGCATGGCCTCGCTCCTGGTGCTCGAGGAGCGGCCGGAGGCGGTCGACGGCGTGGTCCTCCTCGCGCCGTTCCTCGGCGAGGGGGAGACGGTCGACGCGGTGGTCGAGACCGGCGACCTCCTCGCCTGGCGGCCCGATCCGGCGCTCCCGGCCGGGCCCGAGGGGCTCTGGCGCCGCCTCTGGCAGTCGCTCCAGCGCCGCGCCGCCGATCCGGGAGACGGTCCGCCGCTCTTCCTCGGCTTCGGCGACCGCGACCGCTACCGCGAGGCGCACCGCGTGCTCGCCCGCACGCTCCCCGCGGGGCGGGTGCGGGTGGTCCCCGGCGGCCACGACTGGCAGGCGTGGACGCTCCTGTGGAGCGAGATGACGGCCGACGGCGTGCCGATCTGCCGCGGCGGCTGACGCCTCGCCGGCGCGCCTGCCGTCCCCGCCCGCCTGCTATCCTCCCCCGTGGCCGCGCGCCCGCCGCCGCGGCGCCGCCACCGCTCCCGACCCGCAGGAGAACGCATGTCCCGACTGGTGCTGATCGTCGACGACGAGCCCGGCATTCTCGCCGCCCTGTCCGGCATCCTCGGCGACGAGGGCTACGAGACGCTGACCACCAGGAGCGGCGGCGAGGCGGTCGACCTCTACCGCCGGCACCAGCCGGACGCCGTCTTCCTCGACATCTGGCTGCCCGACCGCGACGGCCTGGAGACCCTCCAGGCGCTGCGCGAGGAGGACCCCTCGGCGGCGGTGATCATGATGTCCGGCCACGGCACCACCCAGACGGCGGTCAAGGCGATCAAGATGGGCGCCTTCGAGTACCTCGAGAAGCCGCTCTCCTACAACCGTACCGTCGAGGCGGTGGAGGGCGCGCTCGCCTACCGCCGCGAGCTGGCCGCCGACCACGGCGGCGTCGTCCGCGCACTCGAGCAGGGGCGCACCCGCTTCGAGCTGGCGCGCGAGATCCACCCGCCGCCGGGCCACCCGCTGCTCGCCGTCACCGACGTGCCGCAGCGCACCATCCGGCGCTCGACCGTCCTCTACGGCCTCGGCCTCCACTCCGGCGGCCGCACCGGGATGGCCATCCAGCCGCTGCCGCCGGGGAGCGGCGTCCACTTCGTCACCCTGCCCACCCACCGGGTGATCCCCGCCCACGTCTCGCAGGTGGCGGACACCGACTACGCCACCACCCTGTCGTCCGGCGGCGAGTCGATCCGCACCGTCGAGCACCTGCTCTCCGCGCTCCACGCCTACGGCGTCACCAACCTGCTGATCAAGGTGCACGGCGAGATCCCGGTGCTCGACGGCTCGGCGCTCGAGTTCTGCAAGACGCTCGAGGAGATCGGCGTCGAGGACCAGGACGAGCCGCGCCGCGAGCTCGTCGTCGACCGCCGCTACCGGGTGGGCACCGACGACGGCAAGCTCCTCGAGATCGAGCCCCACGACGGCTTCGCGGTCTCCTACGAGCTCTCCTACCCGCCGCCGATCGGCGAGCAGCGCTTCGAGATGGCGCTCTCCCACCCCGACGAGTACAAGCGCGAGATCGCCCCGGCGCGCACCTTCGGCTTCATGAAGGACCTCAAGATGATGAACGAGCTGGGCCTGGGCTCGGGCGGCCGGCTCGACAACTTCATCCTCGTCGGCGAGGGCGAGGTGATCAACACCGAGCTCCGCTTCCCCGACGAGTTCGTGCGCCACAAGGTGCTCGACGTGATCGGCGACCTCTACCTCCTCGGCTTCCCGATCCGCGGCCGGGTCACCGCCCGCCGCACCGGCCACCGCGACAACATCGCGCTCCTGCGCGAGATCGGCGGCTTCAGCCCGGGGTGACCACCTTCAGCCCGAGGTGCCGGGCGAAGGGCTCGAAGTCGCGGTCGGCATGGAGCAGCTCCAGCCCTTCTCGCAGGCAGAAGGTGGCGATCCAGCAGTCGATGGTGCTGCGGACGGTGATCCCCTTGCGGCGCAGCGCGCGATAGCTGTGGGCGCTCTCCAGCGCCAGCTCGACGCCGGCCATCGGCAGGACCGGCAGGCGGAGGAGCGCCTCGCGCGCCCGCCCGAAGTCGCGGTCCTCGCGGAAGCCTTGCAGCACCTCGCCCAAGATCAGGTCGGTGATCACCAGCGAGGTGCGGCCGAGGAGCCGGTCGAGGTGGTCGGCTTCGGGAGTGACGGCGCCGTTGAAGTAGTCGATCCAGACGGAGGAGTCAACGAGGATCGGCAACGCGGCCTCTCCGCATCTCCTGGAGGTCGCCTTCCCAGCGGAGCTGGCCGCGCAGCTCGCGGATGCCCTCCTGCTCCTTGAGGCGCACCAGCGTGCGCAGGGCCTCGTCGACGACGGCGCGCTTGGTCTTGAGGCCGGTGAGCCGCTTGGCGCGGTCGATCAGCTCGTCGTCGAGGGCGATGTTGGTCCGCACCGGGTCGGCCATGATGTGTAGAGATTAGCACGAAGTGGTGTAAGCGCCGCGTGGTCCGAAAGCTGCAGTTGTGGATCTCGGTCGAGGGGAGGAAAAGACATCATGACGAGCAACGAAGCCCTCACCACCCGCCGCCACCCCGCCCGCCGCCTCGCGGCTTCCGTCCTCGTCGTCCTCGGCGGCCTGGTCGCCGGGAGCGCCGCCGGCGCCGCCGAGGTCTCAAATCCCGCGTGCCGCGCCGAGCTGGTGGTCGACGCCTACACGCTCGAGCCGCTCCACGAGCGGAACGCCGGGCGGCTGCTGCCGACGGCGTCGATGATCAAGATGCTGACCGGCCTGGTCGCCGCCGACGCGGTGGCGAAGG
>DATABP010000066.1:0-2141 GCA_036259515.1 Thermoanaerobaculia bacterium
CCGGCCCGCGCGGCTCGCCCGCGACGAGCAGCGTCGCGCCCTCCGCCCGCGCCAGCGCGACGAGCTCGCCGATCGCCTGCCGGTCGCTCTCCCGTGCCACCGCCCCCCACGGCACCGCGACGCGGCGGCCGGGATCGGACAGTGCCACCCCGATCCGCCGCTCGCCGAAGTCGATGCCGAGCGCGGGACCGGGGGTCCCTCCGGGAACGCTCATCCCCGGCATTCTAGATGCCCGGCGCCGTTGCGGCTCCGTCCTGTGCCGAAGAGGGCGCGAATGGAAGACGGTGGCCGCCCACACCGGTCGCGGCGCTCCGCCCCCGCCCGCATCGCTCCTCCCGATTCAGCGCCGCCGCCCTCGACGCGGGAGTCGTGGCGGAGCGGTGGCCTTCATGGGCGACAGAAGAGGAGCCGTGGCCGAGGAAATGTTCTTCATGAGCGACAGGAGACGAGTTGCGGCGGAGCGGTCGTCTTCATGAGCGACAGGAGAGGAGTTGCGCCCGGAGCAGTGTTCTTCTTGAGCGACAGGAGAGGAGTTGTGGCGGAGCAGTAGCGTTCATGAGCGACAGGAGAGGAGTTGTGGCCGCAGCAGTGCTCTTCATGAGCGACAGGAGGCGAGTTGCGGCCGAGCCATGCTCTTCATGAGCGATGGCGCGCGGACTTTTCGGCCACCACGCGTGTCGATGAGCCTCGACCGGCCGATCCCCGCCGCGCGCCCATCTCGATGCGATCAGAAGGAACGAGACCCCACGTCCCCCGTGGTACGATTCCGCGACCCGCCGGGCCCTCCGGCGTGGGTCCATCGTCCTCTGCCGTCCGTACGTTGACGTACGATCTGCCGTGACCGGATCGCGCCGCCGCCCCGAGCCGACGCCCGGGCGGCGCCGCACCGAGGAGTCTCCCGTGGAAGACCGTGCCGTGGAAGACATCGTCATCCTCTCCGCCGTCCGCACGCCGATCGGCGCCTTCCAGGGCGCGCTGGCCGGCGTCGCCGCGCCCGAGCTCGGCGCCCGCGCCATCGCCGCCGCCGTCGAGCGCGCCGGGCTCCAGCCCTCCGACGTCGACCAGGTGAACATGGGCTGCGTGCTGACCGCCGGGGTCGGGCAGGCGCCGGCGCGGCAGGCGGCGATCGCGGCCGGCTGCCCCACCGGCGTCGGCGCGCTGACCGTCGGCAAGGTGTGCGGCTCGGGGATGCGGGCGGTGATGATCGGCGCCAACGACCTGCGCTGCGGCGACTTCCGGGTGGTCGTCGCCGGCGGCATGGAGTCGATGAGCCAGGCGCCCTACCTCGTCCCCGGCGCCCGCGAAGGCCTGCGCCTCGGGCACGGCAGGCTGATCGACTCGATGACCCACGACGGCCTGTGGGACCCCTACGACCAGGTGGCGATGGGGAGCTGCGGCGAGATCTGCGCGCGGGAGTACTCGTTCTCGCGCGAGGAGCAGGACGACTTCGCGCGCGAGAGCTACCGCCGCGCCCGCGCCGCCTCGGAGGACGGCCGCGCCGCCCGCGAGATCGCCGGCGTGCCGGTGAAGCAGCGGAAGGGCGATCCGAAGGTCGTCGACGTCGACGAGGAGCCGTTCCGCGTCGACCTCGAGCGGATGGCGACGCTCAAGCCCGCCTTCGACCCGGAGGGCACGATCACCGCCGCCAACGCCTCGAAGATCAACGACGGCGCCGCCGCCCTGGTGCTGACCACGGCTCCGCACGCCGAGCGCCTCGGCCGCCGCCCGCTGGCCCGCATCGTCGCCCACTCGTCCCACGCCCAGGAGCCGAAGCGGTTCACCACCGCGCCGGCCAAGGCGGTGGGCGGCGCGCTCGCCCGCGCCGGGCTGTCGCCGGCCGACGTCGACCTCTGGGAGGTCAACGAGGCCTTCGCCGTCGTCGCGCTCGCCTTCCTGCGCGACCTCGACCTCGATCCCGAGCGCGTCAACGTGCGCGGCGGCGCGGTGGCGCTCGGCCACCCGATCGGCGCCTCCGGCGCGGGCATCCTCGTCACCCTGCTCCACGCCATGGCCGAGGGCGGCGACGGGCTGGGCTGCGCCGCGATCTGCATCGGCGGCGGCGAGGCGACGGCGATGGTCGTCGAGCGGCTGGAGGGCTGACCGCCGGTGCCGCCCGCTCCTCTCCGCGGCGCACCGCCCGC
>DATABP010000067.1:0-2532 GCA_036259515.1 Thermoanaerobaculia bacterium
GCAGGCTCAGGAAGTCGTGCGGCCGGCCGGCGGCGGCGTTCCAGCTCGGCGCCGCGTCCTCCTCGCGCCAGCCGTTGTCGTGCTCGCGGACGGCGAACAGGAGGTCGTCGCGCCGCGGGTGCTCGGGGACGCCGTGCGCCCGCCACAGCGCCACCAGCTCGCCGGCGAAGCGCGCGTGGTCGGGCTGGGTGACGACGCGCCAGGCCTCTCCCTCGTCGTAGACGATCATCGCGGCCAGCTTACCGCCGTCGACCCGCTGACAGCGGCGGCGCCCGATGGTAGATTCGACGGCCATGCCCGGAGGCGGTGACCAGGCGGTGGTGGTGACGACGGCGGCGCCCGCCGCCGGCCCGCGGGCCGAGGTCCGCTTCTCGATGCCGTCGCCGATCGGCCCGCTCGCCGTGGCGCTGGTCGACGGCAAGGTGACCGCCGTCCGCATCCGGCCGCCCAAGAAGCAGCTCGCCGCCTACACCCCGTTCATCGAGCTCGAGGACGAGTCGGAGTTCCTCGAAGAGCTGTTCGGCCGCATCTCCGAGTACTTCGCCGGCGTGCGCCGGCGGCTGGAGATCGACTGGGACCTCGAGCCGTGCGGCGTCTCCGGCTTCGCCCGGCGGGTGCTCAAGGAGACCGCCAAGATCCCCTACGGCCGCACCCGCACCTACCGCGACATCGCCGCCGCCGCCGGCCAGCCCGACGCCTACCGCCTCGTGCTCGCCACGCTGATGGAGAACCCGATCCCGATCGTCATCCCCTGCCACCGGGTGACCACCAACAAGTCGGGCATCGGCAGCTACATCGGCGGCCGCGAGGCGAAGCGCTGGCTGCTCGACCTCGAGAAGCGCTCGGCGAAGGAGCTGGCGGCGTCGGGAGCGGCGTAGACCTCGCCGAACGTGGAACGGCCCCGGCCGGCCGAGCTCTCGAAGCTCCGTCCGACCGGGGCCGCGGCGTCTCCGGGCGCGCGCCGCGCCCAGCCTCAGTGGTGCAGCTCCGCCGCGCGGCGCTCCTCCTCGCTCTCGAAGTGGAGCCGGCCCTCGCGGAAGCTGGCGCCGCGGAGGGAGAGCGCCAGCGCCTCGCCGAGCTCCTCGACGGCGTGCACCGTGAGGCCCTCGCGCACCTCGTCGGGGAGGTCTTCGAGGTCGCCCTCGTTCTGCTTCGGCAGCAGCACCTCGCTGATCCCGGCGCGGACGGCGCCCAGCACCTTCTCCTTGACGCCGCCGATCGGCAGCACGCGGCCGGAGAGGGTGATCTCGCCGGTCATCGCCACGTCGTGGCGGGCCGGCCGCCCGGAGAGGCTGGAGACCAGCGCGGTGGCCATCGCCACGCCGGCCGAGGGACCCTCCTTGGGCACCGCGCCGGCCGGCACGTGGACGTGGAGGTCGCGCTTGAAGGCCTCCTCGTCGATGCCCAGCTCGGCGGCGTGCGAGCGGGCGTAGGTCCACGCCGCGCGCGCCGACTCCTTCATCACCTCGCCGAGCTGGCCGGTGAGCACCAGCTCGCCCTTGCCGGGCATCGTCGAGGCCTCGACGAACATGATGTCGCCGCCGACCGGGGTGTAGTACATGCCGGTCGAGACGCCGATCTGGTCCTCCAGCGCCGCGCGCTCGGGGTGCACCTTGGGGCGGCCGAGGAGGTCGACCACCTGGCCGCGGTCGATCTCCACCTTCTCGGCCTCGCCGGCGGCGATCTTGCGCGCCACCTTGCGCGCCAGCTTGCCGAGCTCGCGCTCGAGCTGGCGCACGCCCGCCTCCCGCGTGAATCCGGAGATCACCTCCGAGATCGCCGCGTCGGTCACCTCCAGGCGGCCCGGCGAGAGCGCGTTCTCGCGGAGCTGCCGCGGCAGCAGGTACTGCCGCGCGATCGCCAGCTTCTCCCGCTCGGTGTAGCCGGCGAACTCGACCACCTCCATGCGGTCGAGGAGCGGCCCGGGGATGTTCTGGATGAAGTTCGCGGTGGCGATGAACAGCACCTCCGAGAGATCGAACGGCACACCGAGGTAGTGGTCGGTGAAGCTGTCGTTCTGCGCCGGGTCGAGCACCTCGAGGAGCGCCGACGCCGGATCGCCCTGGAAGGAGACGCCGAGCTTGTCGATCTCGTCGAGCAGGAAGACCGGGTTCTTCTTCCCCGCCTGCTTCATGCCCTGGACGATCCGCCCCGGCATGGCGCCGACGTAGGTGCGGCGGTGGCCGCGGATGTCGGCCTCGTCGCGGGCGCCGCCGAGCGAGATGCGCACGTACTCGCGGCCCATCGAGCGGGCGATCGACTTGGCGATCGACGTCTTGCCGACGCCCGGAGGGCCGACGAAGAGGAGGATCGGCCCCTTGGCGACGCGATCGTCGGAGTTGCCGGGGGGCTCGGCGGGGGTGCCGTCGCCGTCCTCGCCGCCGGCGGCGGCGGACGGCTCGTCGAGCGGCTCGGCGCCGTTGGTCGGCGCGGCGGTCGCGGCGGTGGCCGCCGCCTCGCCGGCGCCGTCCTCCTCGGGAGCGGACTCGTCGCCGTCGCCCTCGGCCGGCCCGCCGTTGCCCGCGGCCGCCT
>DATABP010000068.1:0-4623 GCA_036259515.1 Thermoanaerobaculia bacterium
GGTCCAGATTCTGGCCGGCCCGTCCGCTTTTTGGACAGTTCTGCTATAGTCGGCGCATCCAGTGAGCGGGTGGAGTGCGCCGATGAGGTTTTTCGTCTAGCTGAGGGCCGCGCACCCGTGTGTTTCGATGGCAGCGGAGAGGGGCTGGCGCGGGCGAGCGTCCTCGTTCCGTCTGCACTGCGGGCAGGCCGGCGACGGATCGCCGGCGAGGAACTACGAGGAGCGCGGTATGGGTCGCGTCGCGGACTGGGGGCTACGCCGGCAACGGCTCGGACGATCTCTTCTCATAGCTATAGGTGCACGCGGCGGGTCGAAACGTGACACCGCGGCCGATCGATCCCCCCGCGCGGCGCTCGCCGCCGCCGGGCTCCTCGCCGCCGCCCTGACCGCCGCGCCGGCGATGGCCGCGCCGCCGACCGTCAACGGCCTCTTCTACGGCGACGGCGACGACGCCCGGTACCAGCCGTACGCCGTCTCCGAGAACGGCAGCGTCCTCTACGCCTACTTCGACGTCGTGACGTCGCGCCTCTTCGTGGCGCTGGTCGACGACCAGACCAACGTCAACGACATGGTGTGCAGCCCGCAGAACAACGGCGCGTACACCCAGAGCGTCGGCTGGGGCAACCACCGCTCCTGCAAGCGCGCCTCGGACTCCGAGTTCGCCTCGTTCACCCTCGAATGCGCGCCCGGCTCCACGGCCAACAGCTGGAGCTGGCAGCAGGGGTTCGCCTGCGCCACCGTCGCCGGCCCGCCGCAGAGCGGCTGGGTGTCGAACTCGTCGTGCACCACCAGCGCGGGAATCTGGCCGCCGTCGATCGACACCTCCAGCTCGTGGGTCGCCAACGTCACCGCCTACCAGGCCAACCCGACGCCGGCCTGGAACATGTACGCCCACGGCACCCAGGTCGAGAGCTGGAAGAGCCCCTTCCTCGCCGCCAGCCCGAACGACGCCACCCTCGTCCCCGGCTACCCGACCTACAGCGGCGGCGGGTACCAGTGGGAGTGGTCGATGGTCTACGAGTGGTCGGTGAACCTCGGGCCCGCCGGGGCCAACTGCGGCAACCAGCCGATCTACTTCATCAGCGGCGTCTCCCACCACTCGCCGGCCAAGAACGGGGACGAGAACGATTCCTTCCCGCCCGGCGATCCGCCCGACCTGATCTTCTCCGACTGGGGCGATCTGCCGGACGGCTACCGCACCACCGACTCGGCGGGCGGCGCGCGGCACTACCTCAAGGTCAGCGGTCCCTACCTCGGCGCCGACGTCCAGGCCGAGCCGGACGGCGAGCCGACCAACGACGCCACCGGCGACGGCAACGAGGAGGACGGCGTCGAGCTCGTCGTCACCGGCAACTGGACGCCGGGCTCCACCCAGACGATCGAGGTCACGGTCGGCAACGCGCCGTCGGGGGCGCTGCTCGCCGCCTGGTTCGACTGGAACGACGACGGCGACGTGTCCGATCCCGGCGAGTTCTTCTCCTGGAACGTCTCGAACGGCGCCGACCAGCTCGACGTCGTCGTCGGCGCCGGCTTCGACTGGCAGACCGACGACCTCTACGCCCGCTTCCGGATCTTCTCGAACGCCGCCAACGCGCCCGGCGGCAGCCTCACCCAGGCCGACTTCTCCGGCATCGCCACCGACGGCGAGGTCGAGGACTACACCTTCACCGCCGGCACCCTGCCGGTCAGCCTCAACGCCTTCGCCAGCGAGCTCTCCGGCGACGGCTCGCTGACCGTGCGCTGGCAGACCGCGTCCGAGACCGACAACGTCGGCTTCGAGCTGTGGGGGCGGGTGCGCGGCGAGTGGCGGCCGATCGGCGAGCTGGTGCCGAGCCAGGGCAGCCAGTCGGCGCTGCCGCGCTCCTACGAGGTGCGCCTCGACGCGCCGGACGGCCTCTCCGGGCTGCGGCTGGTCGACTACGACACCCGCGGCCGCGCCGAGCACCACGGCGCCTTCCGCCTCGGCCAGACCTACGGCGAGACGCAGCGGGTCGAGCCGCTCGACTGGAGCGGCCCGCGCGCCGAGCAGGTGGCGAGCCTCGCCGCCCGCGGCTTCGCCGCCACCGACGGCGCGGACGAAGACGGCCGGGTGCGCTGGCGCAAGCTCGATCGCGGCGGGGCGAGGCGCGCCGCGGCGGCCAGCCGCGACGGCGGCCGGACGATCGCCGTCGCCGCGCCGGGCAAGGGCAACGGCAAGAACGGCGGCGGCGCGGGCGACGACGACGGCGACGGCGGCACCGCGCCGGCCACCGAGACGATCCTCTACGAGACCGGGCCGCTGACCCACGTCGCGGTCACCGCCGCCGGCGTCCAGCGGATCACCTACGAGGCGCTGCGCGACGGCGGCCTCGACCTCGCCGGCGTGCCGAGCGGCGACGTCGCCGTCACCTTCCGCGGCGAGCCGGTCGCCCGCTGGATCGACGGTCCGGCGACCTTCGGGCCGGGCAGCGCGATCGAGCTCGTCGGCCGGCCGCCGGCGGGCGACGAGGCGCTCTACCTCGACGCCGCCCTCTACCAGGTGTCGATCGATCCCTCCCGCGTGCGCGAGGCGAGGAGCGTCGGCCGCGGCTCGGTGAAGAGCACCGCCGCCTCCTACCGGCGCGCCGCCTTCGTCGACCGCGCGGTGACCTTCAACGCGCAGTCGCCGACCGGCGACCCGTGGATCGACCGCACGGTGCTGGTGCGCCGCGCCGCGACGGTGACGCTCGACCTGCCGGTCGAGGGGCCGCTCGCCCCCGGCGCCGCCCGGCTGATCGTCGGCCTGGGCACCATCACCGACCTCCCCGACCTGATCGAGGACGGCCGGCCGGTGCCGGAGCACAACGTCGAGGTGTGGTTCGCCGGCCCCGGCGGCGACTTCGTCCCGGTGGCGTCGTCCTCGGCGTCCGGACAGCGCGACTGGACGATCCAGGCGACGCTGCCGGCGGGTCTCGCGGCGCCGGGCACCAACCGCGTCCAGCTCCGCTTCTCGACCGACTACTTCTTCTCGCTCGTCGCCATCGACCGCTGGGGGCTCGAGCTGCCGGTGCCGTTCCGCGGCCCGACGCTCGACTTCGCGGCCGACCCTGCGGCCGGCGGCTACCGGGTCGAGGGCTTCGCCGGCCCGGCGATCGCCGTGTACGCCGAGGAGGCCGGCGGCGGGCTGACCCGCGTCGAGCCGCGGGTGGCGGCCGCCGGCGGCGGCTGGGCGGCCGAGATCCGCGCCTGGAACGGCGCCGAGCGCTACTGGGTGACCGAGCGGCCCCACGCGCCGGAGGTGTTCACCACCGAGGAGCCGGGCGACCTCCTCGCCGGCCCGGCCGAGCTGGTGGTGATCGCCGGCTCCAGCCTGATCGGCACGCCGGCGCTCGCCGACTATCTGGCGCAGACGGCGGACTTCGACCCGGTGGTGGTCGACGTCGAGGACGTGTTCAACGGCTTCGGCTTCGGCATGGCGCTGCCGGGGGCGATCAACGACTACCTCCGCGCGCGCCACGCGGTGCATCCGTTCACCCACGTGCAGCTCGTCGGCACCGACTGCTACGACCGGCTGAACAAGGTCTCCGCCTGCCTGAGCCTGCTGCCGCTGCCGACCGCGCCGGTGGGGCCGACGATCTACAGCCCGAGCCAGAACCGGCTCGCCGACCTCGACGGCGACGGGATCGCCGACGTGGCGATCGCGCAGTTCTCGGTGCGCGGCGCGAGCGAGCTGGCGACGATCGTCGCCAAGGGCGAGAGCTGGCGCGCGAGCGGGCTCGGGGCGGAGAGGTCGGCGCTCCTGATCGCCGAGGAGAGCGACGGGCTGCACGACTTCCGTGGACAGATCGAGCGGCTGCGCGGCGTCCTCGGCTGGGAGGGCGCCGAGGTCCTGGCCCTGGCCGACCACCCGGGGATCGGCACGGCGCGGGCGGCGTTCGCACAGGCGCTCGCCGCCGGCCGCGCGCTGACCGTCTACTCCGGCCACTCGTCGCCGACGGTGTGGGGCTTCCGCGGCCTGTTGACCGCCGGCTCGGCGGCGACGCTGCCGAACGCCGGCCGGCCCACGCTGATGGTGCCGCTCGCCTGCGAGACGACCTACGACGTCAGCCCGAGCGCCAACGTGCTCGGCCACCAGCTCCTCTACGGCGGCGACCGCGGCGCGCTGGCGATCAGCGGCGCGGTGGCGCTCTCCAGCCTGGCCGACAACGAGCGGATGGCGCGCCACGTGCTGTCCGGGCTCGAGGCGGGGATGACCCTCGGCGAGGCGGTGCAGGCCGGCCGCGAGGCGCTGGGCCGCGAATATCTGACGCTCCAGGACAATTGGATGACCCAGGGCGACGTGACGGTCCGCCTGACGCGGTAGAGTTGTCGGTCGAGACGTAGCAGTCTTTCTTGGAGTATTGTGTGCTGAGGGGAACGCCTGAGATGATTGAGATGCGATGCGACGGGGTGAAGACGGTGGAGGACGGGGGCGGCGGCCGGACGGCGGCCGAGCGTGGGCCGCGCCGGCCCTACGCTCCGCCGCGCCTGATGGCCCACGGCCGGCTGGCGGAGCTGACCCGCTTCGGCGGCTCCCAGGTCGTCGACTCGGGAGTCAACAGCCTCGGCCAGTCACTCTGACCTGACAGGAGCTCCGAGCCTCGGGGCACCCGGCGCGCCGGCGGT
>DATABP010000069.1:0-3853 GCA_036259515.1 Thermoanaerobaculia bacterium
GCCGGGGGCGTCCGCGCGCGGCGGCGCCCGCCCGCCGGTCCGCCGCGCGAGCGGGTGCTATGCTCGGCCCGCCATGACGATCCGCAACGCCTTTGCCGGCCGTCTGTTGCGCGCGGCGGCCGTGGTGTCACTCCTCGCGCTCGTGCCGGGCTGCGCGGCCGGCGGGAGCCGGTCCGGGTCCGACGACGCGGCGACCGACGCGGCGGCGTCCGGGGACTCGCGCACCGGCCGGCGCGCCGACTTCCGGCTCGCCACCCTCGACGGCGGCGAGCTCGGTCCGCCCGACCTGGCGGACCAGGTGGTGCTGGTCGACTTCTGGGCCACCTGGTGCGTCCCCTGCCATGCGCAGGCGGACATCCTGAAGGAGCTCTACCCCGAGGTGCGCGGCGACGGCGTCGAGTTCCTCGCCGTCGACGTCGGCGAGGACCGCGGCCTGGTCGAGGAGTTCGTCGCCTCGCGGCCGTTCCCCTACCCGGTCCTCCTCGACCCGGACAGCCGGGTCGCCGACTCGCTGGCCGTCTACTCGCTGCCGACGCTGATGATCGTCGACCGCGAGGGGCGGATCCACTACGTGTCCGAGGGCATCCACGACGCCGACGAGATCCGCCGGCTGCTGGCGCAGGCGGGCGGCGAGGCGTGAGGGCTCAGGGCGCCGCGGCGGGCAGCACCACGTCCCGCGTCGCCCGCCACACGCCGTCCTCCCCCCGCGCCGGATCGACGATCCCCGGGCCGCCGCGGCCCTCGCGGCGGGCGCGCTGGGCGGCGGTCAGCCGCGGGTCGTCGGCGAACTCGATCGAGTCGATCCAGATCTCCTCGCCCCCCGGCGGGCGCAGCGTCACGTGGACGTGCGCCGGCTCGTCGCTCCCGGGGTAGCCGGCCGGCCGGACGGTGTCGATGCGGTAGCGGCCGCGGTCGTCGGTGACCAGCCAGCCGCGCAGCCGGCCGTGGCGCCGCCCGTTGCCGGTCTCGTCGCCGCGCCGCGAGTACCGGCCGGTGGCGTCGGTGTGGTAGGCGTAGAGCAGCACCCCGGGCGCCGGCGTCACGCCGTCCGCCTGGAACACCGTTCCCTCGACGACCAGCCGCTCCCCCGGCTCGTCCGGCCCGGCGAGCACCATCTCGGAGGTCAGCTCGTCCGGCGCCTCGTCGGCGCCGCACCACTCGCAGGCGGGCAGCTCGGCGGCCCCGCCCGGCGCGGCGGCGCAGCCGGCGACGAGGAGCAGGACGGGGACGAGGAGCTTCGGCATCGCACGATCATAGACCCGTTCCGGAGCCGCTAGGTTCCCGGCAGGTTCCTCGGCCACTTCGGGTCGACACCAGCGTCGCCGTCGAGTGGTTCTTCGACGAGCCGCACACCGAGGCGGCCCGCCGGCTGTTCGCCGCCGACTGCGCCCTCCACGCGCCGGACTTCGTCGACCTCGAGCTCGACCACGTGCTGGCCAAGAAGCGCCGGCGCGGCGAGATCGACGCGGCCGAGGCGGCGGAGGTGCGCGGCGCGTTCGGCGGGCTGCCGCTCCGCCGCCACCCGGTGGGGCTCCTGCGCGACCTGGCCTTCGATCTCGCCTGCTCGCGCGGCCGGGGCATCTACGACGCGCTGCTCGTGGCGCTCGCCCTGCTCCTCGAGGCGCCGCTCGTCACCGCCGACCGGCGGCTCTACGACGCGCTGATCGACCGCCCGGGCGCAGGAACCAGCGGACGCCGGGGACGAGCAGCCGCTCGAGGAGCGCCCAGGCGGCGAGGCCGGCGAGGACGACGGCCAGCCAGAGCGGCAGCTCGACCGGGTCGCTCATCCCGGCCGCAGCCGGGCGTAGGCGCGCACCGGGAAGCTCCCCATCCCGCGCACCTTGACCGGCACCGCCGAGAAGCGGAACGGCGCGCCGTCGGGGAGGCGGTCGAGCCCGGTCATGTGCTCGACGATCGGGACCTCGGCGGCGAGGAGCGTCGAGTGGACGGTCCGGCGGCCGTCGTCCGTCGCGTCGATGTTCAGCGAGTCGATGCCGACCAGCGCGGCGCCGGCGGCGGCCAGGAGCTCCGCCGCCTCGGCGGTGAGGAACGGGTGGCCCTCGAAGTAGGCCTCGGTGCCCCAGTGCCGGTCCCAGCCGGTGTGGACGAGGACGGCGCGGCCGGCGAGGTCGACGCCGGCGAAGCGCTCCGGCCCGACCGCCCGGCCGGTGCCGGCGGCGCGCACCACGACGCCCGGCAGGTCGGCGCAGCGGGCGAGCGGCAGGTCGGCGAGGTCGTGGCCGTCGGGGTAGCGGTGGAACGGGGTGTCGAGGTAGGTGCCGGTGTTCGCCACCATGTCGATCCGCCCGATCTGGAACTCCACGCCCGGCGCGTAGTGGCCGCGCGTCGACTCGCGGCTCCAGAAGTCGCAGATCGCCGGCGCCGGCAGGCCGCGGTAGGTGACCATGCCGTGCTCGACGGCGTGGGAGAGGTCGATCAGCTCGGGCATCCGGCGCCTCGTTCGTTCGGCGCCTATCGTACGCTTGCCGCGCTCCCGGCGCCGCCGACGATGATCGACCTCCCCACCCTCCACGCCCGCCGCTACGTGCAGCCGCTCCGCGAGGGGGGCTCGCTGCCGGCGGTGGTCGACACCGAGGGCGGCCTCTACGTCGTCAAGTTCCGCGGCGCCGGCCAGGGAGCGCTGGCGCTGGTCGCCGAGCTGGTCGCCGGGCTCCTCGCCCGCACGGCCGGCCTGCCGGTGCCGGACCTGGCGCTGGTCGAGGTGGCGCCGCTCTTCGGCAGGAGCGAGCCCGACCCGGAGATCCAGGACGTCCTCCGCGGCAGCCACGGCACCAACGTCGGTCTCCGCTATCTCGACGGCGCCTTCAACTTCGATCCGCTGGCGGCCGGCGACCTCGTCGTGCCGGACTTCGCCGCCGACCTCGTCTGGCTCGACGCCTGGCTGACCAACCCCGACCGCACGGCGCGCAACCCGAACCTCCTCGTCTGGCAGGGGCGTCTGTGGCCGATCGACCACGGCGCGACCATCTACGCCCACCACGACTGGCCGTCGGTCGACGAGGCGCGGACGCGCACGCCGTTCGCGCGCATCCGCGACCACGTGCTGCTCGGCCCCAGCGGCGACCTCGACGCGGCGGACGCGCGGATGACGGCGCGGTTGCCGGAGGAGGCCATCGCCGAGGTGGTCGCCGCGGTCCCCGACGCGCTGCTCCTCGACCGCCCCGGCCCCTTCGCCACCGCCGCGGAGGCGCGCGCCCGCTACGTCGACTACCTGACCACCCGCCGCGCCGCGCCCCGCGCCTGGCTCGCCGAGGCGATCCGCGCCAAGGGCGAGCTGGCCGCGCAGCCGCCCCGCCGCCTCTCCGCCCGCCGATGACGCCGACGCCCGCCGCAGCGCCCGCCGCGCCGATCGCCTACTGCTTCGCCGTGCTGCGCGCGGTGCCGCACCCCCACCGCGGCGCCTTCGTCAACGTCGGAGTCGTCCTCCACGCCCGCACCGCCGAGCTCCTCGCCCTGCGCGCGGTCGACGACCCCGAGACCCTCCGCCGCCGCGTCCCCGACGTCGACCCCGACCTCCTCGCCCGCTACCTCCGCGCCTGCCGCGCCGTCGCCGCCGGCGACCCCGCCGCCGGCCCCGTCGCCCTGGCGCCCCCCTCCGAGCGCTTCCACTGGCTCACCGCCCCCCGCTCCGACGTGCTGCAGAGCTCCCCCGTGCACGAGGGGATCTGCCCCGACCCCGCCGAGGCACTGGAGAAGCTCTTCCGCGATCTGGTGGGAGAGTAGGCGGCTGCTGGTTGTCGGTGGCGGTGGGTAGGTTGGGGAGGGGAGGGGGCGGGCATCGGTTCGCAGGGCGCCGTAAGGGCCGCGCCTATGGCACCCGATGCCGCGCGCC